>NZ_CP016397.1:2995000-3272100 GCF_002240035.1 Legionella clemsonensis
CATTTGTCCAGGACCAGCCATTAGAATAATATTGTATCCTCGCTGTAAACCAGCAATCCCCCGCATGCAATATTCTTCTTCTAGTGTTCCATCAAAACCACTGACAATAATAAGCGTCTTTCGTGGCGTTTCCTCTTTATCAGGACAGATAAAGTATACAGGAAGATTTTCTCCAGCTAATTGCAGAATTAATGACTCAAAATAGTAATTGCTATTTTTCATCGCTTGTTCAAAACAATTACGAGAAAGCATACCCAGTTGACGATGTTCTTCACTCCTGGACGGACTGTAATATTCTGCAGCTCTGAAAGAGTTGCTGGCTTTTAAATATTGTTCATAAGCACTAAGACAATGATTTTTTGCTGCGCGATTTTGTGCATCTTGACGCTGCAAATGTCCCCATTTAGCAAATGCTTTTACCCATGATGCAGGACTTTGATCAATAATCTCAGTTCTGATAGCAAAACACTCACCTACTGAAGCACCTCCGTAAGTGCTAGAACCTAACTGTCGCAACAATTGAAACTCCAATTCAGCATCAGTGAAGCCTTCAATTTTCATTGTACCGCGTGATAAATTATCCATGTCATTCCTTTCTTTAAAAGGATATTCATAGTAGCTAATATACCCATGAACTTCTAGTGCATTGCGCTCCAGCTCACCATTAAGTTATTATGTGCGCAAATTATTATCACTTGTACTGAGGATTAGCTAATGCGTACTTTTTGTTTCCTTCTAATAGTATTCTGCTTAAAGATAACCTGGGCTGCTCCCCATGTTCATTATCACCACCAAGCCAACTCCCCCTTTGCTAATGCATTCAAAGTAGGTTTAGACACCGATGGTAAACCTTTATTTTTATGCTTGGGTCGATTATTTAACAGCACGCAACCAGGAAAAACATGGCCAGGCTATAATCGCTGTAATGTCCCTTATGGGGGAAAAGAATATATTGTTGATCAATTTGAAATTCCTTCTCGTCATATGTTTCGTAATAGTTATTGGTCCAATACCGGTGTTGCAATTACAGTAGGACGAGATACCAATGGCAATCCATTGTTTTTATGCCAAGCCTATTTCAAGGGAAGCAAACAACCCGGGAAAACATGGCCAGGCTACCATCATTGTAATATTTCCTACGGTGGGCGGGAAATAATCACAGATAATTATCGTCTCCTAACAAAATATGAGAGCAACAGACATTTTCATGAGCAGCCGCAATCTAGTGGCTATAGTCGATACCATGGTCACCGAGAACAACCTCGCCAACAGTGTTTGCAGGGTCCTTTTGGTAATACTGCTTGCGGCTATAATTGCGTAAGATCAATTAATTCAGTGGCTTGTGCTTCTTCTCCTGCTCAACAATGTGTATCCGATAACTTTGGACATATTGCTTGTGGTTATGGTTGTGTCAAGACACCGTTAAAGGTAGCCTGCGCGGAGCAGCGTGGTCAAAATTGTGTCGTTAATCTTTTTAATGAAATTCGATGTGGGAGAGGGTGTCGCATCGACAGATTTAATCATATTCAATGTAATTAAACCTGCATTTCCCGGATATAATCCGGGAAGTAATTTACTTGACTAGACGTTCATATCGATAAAAAGTCATATTAAACTTATTTTTTTCATCTTTCGGGAAAAAAACTGCTTCTTTAACCTGCCAATTAGTCTCATCAAATTTGGGAAAAAAAACATCAGCTTCGAATTGATGGTGTATTTTTGTTAAATACATTGTGGATGCTTTGGCAAGCGCTTGTTGATAAACAGTAGCGCCACCGATAATCATCACTTCAGGTACTTCAGTCACTAAAGCCAAAGCCTTCTCCAAGGATTCAGCCACTTCCACACCATTAATTTTTTTAATTTGTTTACTCAATACAATATTTAGTCGTCCTGGAAGGGGTTTACCAATGGAAGTAAATGTTTTTTTACCCATGATAATGGGTTTTCCCATTGTCAATGCTTTAAAATGCTTTAAATCAGCAGGAAGATGGCAAAGCAAATGGTTATCTTTGCCTAAACCATAATTTTCATCAATTGCCGCAATGAGACTTATAGTGGTCATCTTTTTTCTCTTATAATCGCCATAGTGTGCGCCATTTCCACAGCTGCTAATAAACTACCTATTTCAGCCTGACCAGTACCCGCTAAATCCAGCGCAGTACCATGATCTACTGATGTCCTAATGAAAGGCAATCCAAGAGTCACATTGACCGCTGAGCCAAAACCCACATACTTTAAAACGGATAAACCCTGATCATGGTACATTGCTACAAAAGCATCACATCGCTCTACATTATGTGGTGTGAACATTGTATCAGCCGGAAAGGGGCCATAAACATCAATTCCTTCTTGTTTTAATTGCTCCAAAGCGGGAGTAATAACCTCAATTTCTTCTCGTCCCAAATAGCCACCTTCTCCAGCATGTGGATTCAAGCCAGCGACGAATAAACGCGGCTTAACAATGCTAAAATCATTCTTCAATGTATCATTGAGTTGTTGAATAACTTGTTTAACAGTATGGATAGAGATAGCATCAGCTACTGCTCTTAAAGGGAGATGCGTAGTCACTAAGGCAACTTTCATTGTCGCACAAGCCAACATCATAACTACGCTATTCGTATTGCAATAGGTCGCAAAAAATTCAGTATGACCTATGAAGGGAATTCCTGCCTGGTTAATCACTGCTTTATGAACAGGCGCTGTGATTAACCCTGAAAACTCCTCTCTCAAACATCTGTCAGCGGCCAAGGTTAACATCTCAATCACGTAAGATGAATTTTTTGGATCTAACTTTCCAGAGACTACTTTTTCCGGACAGGGAATGGACAATACGGTTAAATGACCGCGGCGTATAATAATTGGAGCGCCAGGTTGATAATCTGAAAAGGTTAAAACTAACTTCAGCTCCTGAGCCCGCAATTGTAGTAACTCTTTATCAGCGAGAATCACTACAGGTAATTCATGCTCGGCGAGAGCAAGACATAAGTCAGGCCCAACACCCGCAGGCTCACCACTACTTACCAGTAGTGGTTTCATTAGGCTAAATCCTTATCCATAATATTGATATAAGCACTGGAACGTAGATGTTGCTGCCAATTTTGCACAGCCTCTGTAAATTTACGTTGTTGTAGAAATTGTCGTACTTGTTGCCGCTTGAATGATTCTGAATCATCTATTTTTTTACGTTCCAAAACTTCAATTAAGTGCCAACCAAAAACCGTTTTTACTGGTTTGCTCACCTTATGCAAAGGTAAGGCATCCATTGCTTTTTCAAACTCAGGCACAAGCTCACCTGGATTCACCCAGCCAAGATCGCCTCCTTTAACAGCGCTTGCAGCATCCAATGAATACTGTTTAGCCATTAATGCAAAGTCTTTTCCTGATTGCAACTGTTGATACAAGTTATAAGCTTGTCGATTTGCTTCTTCAGCCGTCATGCTGGCATCAGGTTTTAATAAGATATGGCGTACGTGCGTTTTGGTAACTTCATGACGTTGATTATTACCACTGATGGCAATAAGTTTGATCAGTTGTAGGCCATTGCCCGTTCTGATTGGTCCTACAACCTGACCAGGTCTCATCTTCACAACTTCTTTAGCAAAAATTTCAGGAAGTTCAGCAAGATGGCGCTCGCCCAAGTCACCACCTTCCAAGGCAAACTCACCACTGGATTCGGCTATAGCCAAACGGTTAAAATCATCTCCACCTTTAATTTTACCAAGTAGTGCTTTCGCTTTTTCGCGCGCTTTAGCTATTTGCTCAGTGGTGGGCTCTTCTGGAACAGGAATAACAATATTTTGTAAGTGATAAGTTAATTGGCTTTTATCGTCCTGTTGTGCATTTTTTAAATAATCTTCCACTTGAGCAGCAGTAACAGCAATGTCCTTACCCACTGCTTTTTGCTGCAGTCGACTAATCAGCATTTCTTTGCGAATATTTTCTCGATAGGTTTCCCAAGTTAACCCTTGTCGAACAATTTCTTCTCGTAATTGCGTTAATGATAGATTATTGGCTGCGGCTATTTTATTGATAGTATCGTTCAATTCAGTGTTATCGACTGTAATATCATGTTGTTTTGCAAGTTGTAATTCCAGATCTACATCAATTAAATGTTGCAGAACCTGCTTACGTAAGACCTGTTCAGACGGTAACTGCATATTTTTAGCCTCAAGCTGTCGACGCAAGATATCAACTTGTGCGTTTAATTCACTCTCGGTAATTACACCTTCATTAACCACAGCGATGACCCGGTCCAAAGGCTGAGCAGCTTCTGTAGCAGGAAGTACTGATAATATCAGTATTAAGAGTGCAATCCGCTTTAACATGTGAATTATCCCCCTTCTTTAATTTTTCCGGCAATGTAGGTCATTCTTAAGGAAAACACAAGCAACTTTGCTAATTTTTCAAGCAAATTTTAGCTATTATGAAACTGATCAATGTAGGTCGGTAAATAAGTATGTATAGTACTTGCTGGATCACTATTTCCTACCGAACCAAGTCCTTTTAACAAAACTTGCAAATAAATGTTGTTATTATATATGGGCTGCGCTGCGGCATTTAAACTTTGAAAACTGCGCCCCCCGATTAATCTTATAGCCCAACAGCAACTATCATACTGTATTCCTAAAAAAGACATCATCTCATAATCTTTACTGATGTTGTAATTGTATCCCCCCAAGCTGCTCCATTTATCCGATAAAGGCCAGGCATAGGAAAAAGTGATTTGATTTAGCGGACTTACATTCACTTTGCTAAGATCAACCTGAGTGATATCACCACTGACAAGATAGGAATAACCAAAATTGATTATTTTGTTAGGTCCTGGCTGATAATGTAAATTTACGCGACCATTATCAGTAGAGCGTGTAGAGGGATTCCAGATATAATCTCCTGTGAGAAACCATCTGGAGTTAAAATGATACATCGCTCTGCTTGCCACGGGTGAATAGTCAGCAGTAGGTGATAAATAGCCTAATGTTAAGGGATTGTCACGGCAGGAACCTGCGGGATTTTGGCAAAGTTGCACCCGCCTGTTTGAAAAATAACGACTTTGACCTATTGATATGTTCGCTTTTTCTGCTCCCGTTTCATCAGAGAGCCAGCGAGAAGTCACTGCATAGGAAAGTTGATTGGCATCACCAATTCTGTCAAATCCTGAAAAACGATTTTTTCGAAACAGCTGATCAACACTAAAAATCATATAGCCAGAATCATAAACGGGAATTGGTGTTTGATCAGCATAGGGTACATACAAATAATAAAGACGAGGCTCCAATGTTTGGGTTAATGCGTGATTGAAAAAAGAGGTAGAACGCTCAAAATATAGGCCACTATCAATGCTATAACGAGGAATAATGCGGTTGTACTGATTATTTGTTCTAGCAGAAACTGGAAAACCATAGTCATTTAAGGGATTACTGTCATTTAATGAAGCATAATTATTTCTGCTCACATCATAATAATTTTCCACGAACTCTACAGAAGGCGTAAAAAAACCCCACGGCTTTATTTGTGGGAAAGCCAACACCGGATTTAAGTGATAGCGTGGACCCTCTGGCTTAGCGAGCCGTCGCTTAACCACCCGCAAGGATTTAAGCGATGGATCCTCAGGCCATTCAAATTGATCGTATTGACTCAATATTGACAAATTCCCATTAAAGGGTAAATCGTCATAACTGCCGTGCGCTAACAGTTGTGGCAAACGTTGGTAAATATCTGCAATTGGCGTTTGATTAACTGGGTGAAGCGTTTGATAACTTTGCAACATACCTCGAAATAGCCAATGATCGGTGGTATAGCTTAAATTAGCCTCACGCAGTAATTGTCGTTCGGTTAGAACCGCAAAATTACTACTAAAGTCTTGCAGAAAATAATCATCAGAAACCTGTTGAAAATTAATTCCCAAGTGTAAGTTTGGCGTTAGCCATGTATTATTCAACGCCTGAACAGACCAGCGATTCGTAGAAAGACCGCGCAATATTGGATAACGTTCCTGATGATCCTGAATATAATCCTTAAAGGCATGATCGTTCGGCAAAAAACGTCCATTAAAAACACCCGAGGAATGTGGAGTTAAATATCTAAACTGTCCTCCCAACATTAATCCTCGTAAAGAATAGTAGTGTGGAATAATAGTGGCATCATAGTTGGGCGCAATATTCCAATAGTAAGGCTGTGCATAATCAAAACCACCTACATTTGATGTACCAATCGTTGGCATTAAAAAGCCAGATTTACGCTCTTTGGACGTGGGAAAACTTAAATAGGGGGTGTAAAGCACAGGGACATCATAAATGCGTAGTTTTGCATGTCTTGCCACGCCCATTGATTCTGAATCATCAAGCGCTATACTTTCTGCCTCAATCTGCCAGGCTTTATCTTGAGGAGCACAATTACTATAAGTGGCTCGCTTTAATAAATAATCCTGATTGGCAAAACGCTCTATCAAACTGGCTCTACCCCAAGCAGGCAAGGTTGCTCCGGGACGCTGTGAATTAAAGCGATACAATACATCTTCAACTTTGCCCGATTTATCTTGCGGAAAAATAGTTGCTTTTCTCGCTATCATTAAACGATCAGGTTCTAAATAATGAACTTCGCCAAGTAGTTCAATTTTTGTCACCTGATTGGATTTAGCATCACGATAGACATAAGCGGTTTGAGCATTTACAACACGTTGTGCTTGCTGTACCTCGACATTACCCGTTAATTGAGACCGTCCTTCATTATAAAATAACACTTCGTCTGCAGTGATTCGTATTTCGTCGGGATCAGCCAAGGGTGTAATTTGTAAAGGCTGATAAGCACCCCGACACACGGAGATCGGCGAAACAAGCTGAGACTCCCATCCCAAACACTGAGCAAAACGTGAACGAACAGCATCTGTCAAATCCACATCACGAGCTATAATGCAAGCCTGCACTGGCTCTACCACCATTATGTTTGTCGCATAGCTGGCCATAGGATAAATACCGGTAGCTATACCAAGTATCGTAACACTACCAACAGATGCATAGCGACCGCTCATTCTTTTCTTAATTTTTTTATTTATTGAATTAAACCTAATGTTCAGCGCCACCAAAATACCTTATGATGCGTATGCACAAAGTGCACAATAATTAATACTTATAGAGTGGCAAATGCGCAACCTTATAAGCAAGAATATGGCTTTGGAGTATAGCATGCAAAATCGGCAAAACGCACTTAACAAATGGTTGGAAAAAATACTCGCTCCAGCTTCATACTCACTCAATCCATTAGCAGGTGATGCCAGTTTTAGACGCTATTTTCGTCTGCGGTTAAATACAATGACTCAAGTTATTATGGATGCTCCACCTGACAAGGAAGCTCTACAACCTTTTTTGACAGTTTGTGAATTATTAACGAATTTAGGGGTTAAAGCTCCCCGCATTCATGCGTTGGATGAAGCCCAGGGATTTGCTATTTTAGATGACTTTGGGGATGAGTTACTACTTAAACATTTATCACCAAGCACGGTGAATAAATTTTATGCCGCAGCCATAACAATTATTTTAATGATGCAAGGTTGTTCTCCTGCACACACAGCCAATTTACCCCGTTTTGATAAACAGTTCATGCTGCAAGAAATCAATAATTTTCGAGAATGGTTCCTTTGTCGTTACTTGAAAATTGAATTAAACGCGCAAGAAGAACATCTCTTAACCACCACATTCGATTGGCTAACGGATAAAGTTTCTCATCAGCCACAAGTGTTTATTCATCGTGATTATCACTCACGAAACATTATGGTACTAAACGATGTGGAAGATGATATTCAATTAGGGATTATTGATTTTCAGGATGCCATGATTGGACCTTTTACTTATGATTTGGTCTCTCTTTTAAAAGATTGCTATATTCAATGGCCGCGCGAACAAGTGCTTAACTGGGTAACTGCTTTTTATGAACAATCCCCTTTAGCGGCACCATATTCTTTAAATGATTTCATTGATGCTTTTGATTTATGTGGTTTACAAAGGCATTTAAAAGTTCTAGGCATTTTCTCTCGGCTCTATTTGCGCGATAACAAACCGAGTTACTTAAATGATTTGCCTTTGACGCTCCATCATGTCATGGCTTGCCTTGAGAACTACCAAGAGTTAGAGCCATTTTATCAATTTATGCAAAAGAGGATCCGTTTACCATGAAAACGGCGATGATTTTAGCAGCAGGTAGGGGTGAGCGGTTAAGGCCACTTACCGATGTAATACCTAAAGCATTATGTAGAGTACAGAACAAGCCACTAATTGAATATCATGTCGCCAAGCTGGCTCAGTGTGGCTTTGAGCGTCTGGTTATTAATCATGCTCATCTCGGAGGGCAAATACGCCGTTACCTCGGTGATGGTAGTCGGTGGAATGTCGAGATTTGTTATGCGCCAGAACCTCCAGGCGGACTTGAAACGGGTGGAGGAATTTATAATGCCTTGCCCTTATTAGGTAAAGAACCCTTTCTAACAGTAAATGCTGATATCATCACCGATTATAACTTTAACGCACTGCGCCTGTCTCCTGATGTCATGGTGAAACTGGTTTTGGTTGCCAACCCTGCGCATAATCATGGCGGTGATTTTGGTCTTTGCCAGCAGCATCTTAGCAATGAAAAAGCCTACACTTTCGCTGGTATTGCCTGCTACCGTCCTGAAGCATTTTATAATTGCCAGGCAGGACGTTATTCTGTCATTCCAATAGTACGTCATTTCGCCGATGAAAATTTGGCTTCTGGTGAATTGTATGAAGGATTATGGTTGGATATTGGCTCGCCAGAGCGACTACGACTTGCCAATACCCTTGCTCATTTAAGAGGAGGAGGGGCCTGAAGCTTGTGGAGAAGTATTGCCTGACTCAGGAGCTGCCTCTGGTTTAGCACCAGGCGCGGTTTCTGGCGCTTGAGTTTTTGAGATGGCAGGCTGTTTAGGAAAAGCGCGCTCTTTAGTTTCCACATGAATAGCATCTTTCCCTGATTGTTTAAAATATTTCTCCAATTGTTTTGAGGCGTTGTTAAGTACTTGCTTTGCCTTTTCTACATCAGCAAGAACAGGTTCTCCCTTTGCATCACGCCGAATTTGTCCGTTTTCATCACCTTCATAAATAACACTACCTTTGCTTATTAAATTCGCTTCAGCAAGGACAGCCTGCACCATCTTATCAAGCTCTTGTCTTGTTTCTGGATCAAGCGCCTTTTTTTTTAATTTTCCAGTTTCCAAATCTTGCTTTAATGTAGCAAATGCTCTAACCATCTGACCCTTATCGCTGAGGGCGAATTCAACGAAAAGCGTATTCTCAATATTAGGTCCTGCCTTTTCCGCTGCCTTTTCCGCTCTGTTTTGCTGCAGATTTTGAAAATCATTCAATGGCCCAGGAATACCTGCCCAGGGGTCTCCCCTATTTTTACTTTGCATTTCTAATAAGTCTACAAAGTCGCGGATATTGTCATAAGCAGGTTTTCCTTCCTCAAACTTATTTGCAGCAACAAGTCGTTCTTCAAAGTGATGCAGCAAATAATTTCCAACTTCTGGAATAGTTACTGTTTCTTTGATTTTAATTAAGTCATCTTTACTGGGAAGAGTGATTGCTTTATTAGATCGGTAATCTAAAGTCATAACTTAGGCTCTCAGAAGTATACTTTTATAATAACGGCTTATTTCGTCATGGTTCAACGTTTAAATGATTATAGCAAAAAAGCTTCCCTCCCATAGATGAATATCACCTCAGTAATGTTAAGGGAGAGTAAAATAAGACTTGTGATTGGAATTGACGCAATGCTTCTCAGAGAACATTGCGTCATTATTGATTACTTGTCTAACGGATTTGGAATGGTATCGGTCACCGATGCAAATGATTTCTTTTTCATGGAATCAAAAGAAAATTCATCTACCTGGATTGCATCCCACCGAGCTTTCTCAACTGCAACCAATGCATCCATTTCCTGCTGAGTTAACTCTCCTTTACTGACTTTTAATGTCAACTGTTCTTTTAGCGTATCAAATTTATAGCGTTTTAAATCAGGAACCTTTTTGTATAAATCTGCATGCTTAATAATTAACTGCAGTGCCTCTTCCATTCTATCTACGGGTTGATTAGGGTCACCACTTAAGTAAATTGATTTTTTTATTCCATTTCTATAGTGATTATTAGACATCATCAATCGCGCTAACTGATGATCTAAGCGGTCATTTGGATAGCGCATGGTCTGTCCAAAAGGAAATACAATTAATTGAACTAAAACTCCCAGTATCCTTGAAGGAAAATTGTGACATAAAGTAATCATGGCTTTTTGCGCATGATAAAAGCAATAACTGAGAGCCCATGTGGCATGAACTTTTTGCTCGGCATGCTCTTCATTTTTTTGGTAATAACGCAAAGCAGCCATAGCCATATAAAGATAGGACATACCATCGGCCAGTCTGGCTGATAGTCGCTCTTTTCTTTTCAGATCACCTCCAAGATAAATTAATGATAAATCAGCTAGCCAGGAATAGGCATAACTCAAGCGAGCCAAACGCTGATATTCCCGTCTTAACTTACTATCAGGCGTTGTTATCAATAAGCCAGCCGTCCATGCGGAGCAAATGGCTTTGGCAAAATTGTGCATAAAATAGTTAATGTGCTGCCAAATGATTTTTCTAAAAGCCTGTTTGTCATCACGAGATATTGCATAAAATTCATCGCGAACATAGGGATGGCATGCCATGGAGCCTTGACCAAAAATCAATAAATTGCGGGACATAATATTTGCCCCTTCTACGGTAATGGAAACAGGCACTCCCAGGTAATAACTGGATAAATAGTTACGGGGACCAACAACTACTGCACGACCAGCATGAATGTCCATGGCATTGTTTATTGTTACCCTACCAAATTCTGTATTGAAATATTTAGTGATAGCAGAAGCAACAGAAGGTTTCTTATGCTCATTGACGGCAGCAACGGTTAGCAATCGAGTGGCATTCGCCAAATAATTTAAACCGGCCACTTCAGCAAGCTTTTCTTCTACTCCTTCAAATTGGCCAATTTCCAGATTAAATTGCCGGCGAATGCGTGCAAAAGCCCCGCTTGTTAGGTAGGCAATAGTTGACGACGCAGCCCCCAAAGCAGGCAAGGAAATAGAACGGCCAATCGACAGACATTCAACTAACATTTGCCAGCCACGGCCTGCATTTTTCTGGCCACCAATAATGGTGCTTAGAGGCACAAAAATGTTTTTGCCGCGTAAAGTACCATTCATAAAGGGTTGCATGGCTGGTAAATGACGATTACCTATTTCGAGATTCTCTGTATCACGTGGAATTAAAAGACAAGTAATTCCTTCTTCTCCTTCGCCCTTAAGTAACCCCTCTGGATCTTTCAGGTTAACTGCCAAACCAATGAGTGTTGCGACAGGCGCCAAGGTTATCCAACGCTTATTTAAAGTAATCTCAAGGCCAAGAATGGTTTTATCGGCGACTTTTCTTCTCACCACTATGGCTTCAGATTGAATAGAGGTAGCATCGCTTCCAGCACCAGGCTCTGTCAGCGCGAAGCAAGGGATATCTATTCCTTTAGCCAAATTAGGTAAATATTGGGCTTTTTGTTCATCAGTACCATAATAATTCAATAATTCTCCTGGTCCTAATGAATTAGGAACCATGACAGTAACAGCAGCGATACCTGAGCGACTTGCAATTTTCATCACTACATCGGAGTGCGCGCGCGCTGAAAAACCCTTACCCCCATATTCTTTGGGAATTACCAAGCCAAAAAAGCCCTTTTCCTTAATAAAATTCCATACCTCTTCAGGCAAATCCCCAGCTTGACTGATTTGCCATTCATCCAGCATGTCACAAAGAGTCTGTGTCTCATTATCAAGAAAAGCCTGCTCCTCTTCAGTTAACTCCGAGGAAACTTGTGCCAGCCTGTCCCAATTAGGTGTACCGGTAAAAATATCTTGCTCAAGCCAGGTATCGCCCGCATTCAATGCTTCTTCTTCTGTTTTAGATAATTTGGGAATTGATTTGCCTACCCGGCCAAATAAAAAATCACTGATTGCAAACCGAATTGATTCCACGCGAATTACCAATACCGCAGCAAGAATCATTAACCAGATAAGAATACCAGGGAGCCAATGCATACCCACAAAAAAAGTAGCAAATAACAAATAAACCGCACTGCCAATTTCCCAAATAAGAGGATTTAAGCCTCGGTAGAGTACGACCAATGTAAATCCGAGATAAATAAGGAATAAAAGTGTAGCCATCTCGATACCTTCCCTTTGAGTAGATTCCAAATAGAAACAAGTATATACCTGACTGCTATCATTTTGCGAGCCATGCGTGCTGATAACTAACAAAAATGCATTTAGCTTGCTTTCAAGTACCGAATCATCTAGCGTTATTCTTTTATAAATTTTTTTCGCTATGAACCAACGACTTGTCTGGAATTTTGAAATAAATGCTGTCCCGTTATTGGATATAAAAACATTGTCCAATCATGAGAGGGAAAACATTAAGTGGGAAGCGAGATATTTTTGGTCTCACCATGAAATTATTTGTTTAACTGGTCTTGATGACAGTTTCCTGGATTTAAGCAGATACGACATTAAACATCGTGAAGATTACTATTTGTTATTGCCTGGAAATAATTACAATATCAAAAGGCGGCGGGAAGAGTTGCAGTATAAACCTCTACTACAGAAACAAGATAATATTTGTGGTTTTGGTAAAAAAATAGACCTTTACCGTGACTCCCCCTCGGCGGACTTACAAGTGGAAACCCTCTCTAAAAAAAGCAAACAGATTAACGTTTCCAAAGTAGCCTTCATTTATAAATTTCCTACTACACCTAGTGTGAAACTTGAGCTTGCCAGGCTTTTAGTGAAAGAAAAAATTTTCTTCAGTGCTTGCATTGAAGGACGTTCTCAATTTCTGGTGACGCATATGGCAAAACACTTGCTGCCTGACCAAGTTTCTTGCGACTATGTGAGTTTCCTAAAGCAATTCGTGAAACCATGACTCAAACTCTCCTGGCCATTATCTTTAGCTTCGGCAAAATTGGCATCATTTCCTTAGGTGGCGGCAACTCCATGTTAAAATTGTTAGAGTATGAGGCTGTCACTTACCGTCATTGGATTGGTGAAGAAGAATTCGTACAAATGGTAGGCTCAACCTTTTTATTTCCAGGCCTTACTGCTGTTAAATTAGCGGCATTAATTGGCTATAAGGCGGCTGGCTTGGCTGGATTAATTTTGGCTGTAACCAGTCTTAATTTACCAGGGCTACTGACAGCCATTCTAGGCTACCAACTGTTAACCAGCCATAGTGGACCTGTCGCTCGTAAAGTGATGATTGCTGTTCAATATGGTGCACTAGCCTTGTTAGCTGCCGCGTCCTTTTCGGTTGCTCAGGGGGTTATTAATTCCTATTACTCTCTGCCAATCGCTTTAGCCTGTATTGTCTTCTTCTCAGGTCTGACTTATTGGCAACTGTCGCCATTTTGGGGATTTATTGCCTTCATTGGTATTTGTTTTTTTCTGGTTCGTTAGAAACCTGAGACTCTTGCTAGAACTTATAAGGTACTCTAACCTAAGCCTATAGCAGCTAAGTCTGGAGTTTTCACTTGGGTGACGATTTAGAAAATCCTGAATATTATATAAACCGCGAATTTACGGCACTGGCTTTTAATGAGCGGATACTGCAATTTGCTAAAAACGAGCGCGTTCCTCTTCTTGAACGTATGCGCTTTCTATGTATTTGCAGTGGCAATCTTGATGAGTTTTTTGAAATTCGAGTTGCTGGTCTAAAAGAGAAAATTGCTATTTCTTCCCGAAAAACCTACATTGATGGGTTGCAAGCCGGTGAAATTTTTAGTCAGTTAAGCAAGAAAGTGCATTTGTTAACTGATGAGCTCTATCTCATTTTTAACAAGCAATTGCTTCCTGCAATGAAAAAGGAAAATATTCATTTCCTGGCTACAGAAGAATGGACAGAGGATATTCATCTCTGGGCAAAACATTATTTTAAAAATGAAATTCTACCTATTGTTAGTCCCATTGCGCTTGATTTAGCACACCCCTTCCCACGATTATTTAATAAAAGTTTGAATTTTATTATCTCTTTACGCGGCAAAGATGCATTTGATCGTAATATTGATTACGCGGTTGTTCATGCTCCCCGCTCGTTACCGCGCCTTATTCATCTGCCCTCAGAGCTCTGCGAGACAGGAAGCACTCATTTTGTTTATCTGTCATCGATTATTGAAACCCACATCCATAGTTTATTTCCAGGCATGGAAATTAATGGCTGCTACACGTTTCGCCTGACGCGAAATAGTGATTTGTTTCTCCGCGAAGAAGAAATTGAAGACTTAGCCGTTGCTGTACAACGCGAATTATTTTCCCGGCATTATGGTCATGTTGTGCGCCTTGAAGTGGATAAACGCTGCCCTGCTCATATCGTTGATTTCCTGTTACAAAAGCATCATCTTCACCATGAAGATGCTTATCATTGTGATGGACCAGTCAATTTTCAGCGCTACTTTAGTGTCATTAATCGGATTGATAGACCCGATTTAAATTATCCGCCACTTAATGCGCAATACCCGACGATTGTACATCAAAAACGCAGTATTTTTACCACCCTCGATGAGCAGGATATTTTGTTACATCATCCCTACCAAAGCTACGATGTAGTTATTGATTTCGTGCGCCAGGCGGCTTCTGACCCGAATGTGCTTGCTATTAAACAGACGCTTTATCGTACTCACTCTGAATCTATCATGGTAAAAGCTTTGATTGAAGCTGCGCGATCTGGAAAAGAAGTAACAGCCGTAGTGGAGTTACGGGCCCGATTTGATGAGGAATCTAATCTAAGATTAGCCAGTCATCTCCATGAAGCCGGTGTCTTGGTGCTGTATGGGGTTATGGGTTATAAAACCCACGCAAAGATGACCTTAGTCGTTCGCAGAGCTCATGGAAAACTTAAGCGCTATGTTCACTTAGGCACAGGAAACTATCACGAACAAACTGCAAAGCGCTACACTGACTTTGGTTTACTCACCAGTGAAGCCACTATTACGTCCGATGTGCAGACCATCTTTCAACAACTCACAGGACTTGGCCGAGCCGTTAAACTTAAAGCATTATGTCATTCACCTTTTACACTACAAAAAAATTTATTGCAATTAATCGAAGAGTGCATCCAAGCTGCCCTGGCCGGCAAAGAAGCAGAAATTAATATCAAGGTGAATGGTCTGACCGACAAAACCATGATTAAAGCACTTTACAGAGCATCTCAAGCAGGGGTAAAAATTAACCTCCTGGTACGTAGTGTCTGCTGTCTTAAACCCGGAATACCTCATATTTCCGAAAATATTCGTGTTCTCTCACTTGTCGGTCGTTTTCTTGAGCATCATCGTGTTTATTATTTTCGTACTGGAGAAAGCGAGCGTATTTATTGTGCAAGTGCTGATTTGATGGAGCGTAATCTTTACAATCGTATTGAAGTGATGTTTCCCATTCTGGATGAAAATAATCAAAAACGGATTAAGCAGGAAATTTTTAAGAATTATCTTAGAGACAATGCCAGCACTTGGGAAATGCAAGCTGACGGCAGCTATAAACCCGTAATACGCGGCAACTATAGCGCGCAAGAAAAACTTTTAGAGCTTTATGCAAAAAGTGGAGAGAATTTATCTCACGATTAAATTAACAAGGTTTTACTCTCCTTTCCTGGTTCTTCTCGAGCCAGTCGTGGAACAAGATAACCAGGAAGTTTTTTTTGTAATTGTCGATAGAGTGCCAGGGCAGTTTCTAAAGGGAGATCAAAATGAGCGGCTCCCTTTACTCTATCCAATAAATGCAGGTAATAGGGCAACACACCACAATCAAATAATTGCTCGCTCAAGGTAATTAAGGTTTCAACATCATCATTAACACCCTTTAATAAAACAGATTGATTTAATAAATGGCAGTCAACTTGTCTTAATTCCTTGCAAACCCACCTCACAGCATTATCCAGCTCACGGGCGTGATTACTATGAATCACCATCACCTTATGTAAACGGCTGGATGATAATAGCTCCAACAATTCTCTATCAATTCGCTCTGGAAGCACAACAGGTACACGGCTATGAATACGAAGCGTTCTTACCTGAGACATTTGTTCCAGTTGATTTAACAAACGACGCAACACTGCATTGGTTGCCAACAAGGGATCTCCACCGCTTAAAATAACTTCATGAATGGTTGGGTTTTTTTGAATATAGTTCAGCACACTTTCCCATCCTTCCCACCCAGGATTATTAGCCTGATAGGGGAAATGGCGTCTAAAGCAATAACGACAATTGACTGCGCATACACCCGTTAAGGTCAGTAATACCCGTCCCTGATACTTATGCAGCAATCCTTGTTTACAGATAGCTGCTTGTTCAGCAAGTGGATCTGTCGCAAAACCAGAAATCTCATGAAGCTCTTCATCGACTGCCAATACCTGCAAAAGTAAAGGATCTTTGGGATTTCCGGGTTCCATACGTGCAGCAAAACCGCGTGGAACACGTGTTTTGAATGTTTTTTCCGCTTTAATACTACCTACAGTTACAGGTAGAGATAAAAATTCAAGTAATTCATTGACTGAGGCAAAACCTTGCGCCAGAATTTTTTGCCAACTCACAGAGGTATCTCGCATTAATTGTACAAAATTGCTAAACTGCGTGAACTCTAGCGAAATTAGAACAAAATCTCAACAGTGGAGCACTGATGGCAATTTACAGCACCAATGAATTTAAAAATGGTTTAAAAGTTATGGTTGATAATGCCCCTTGTAGCATCGTTGACTGCGAATTTGTTAAACCAGGGAAAGGACAAGCCTTTACACGTGTAAAAATTCGCAATTTAAAGACAGGCCGTGTCGTCGAACGCACTTATAAATCGGGAGAAACCTTAGCTTCTGCGGATGTGGTCGATGTGGAAATGCAGTATTTATACAATGATGGTGAATATTGGCATTTTATGGTTCCTGACACTTTTGAACAATATGCCGTAAGCCCAGAAGCGATTGCTGATGCAAAGCAATGGCTCAAAGAGCAGGATCTTTGCGTCGTGACTTTATGGAATAATGAAGCCATTCAAGTCATGCCCCCCAATTTCGTTATTTTGGAAATTACTGAAACTGATCCAGGCCTCAAAGGCGATACTTCTGGAGGTGGAGGAAAACCAGCAATTCTGGAAACAGGCGCTGTCGTTCGCGTACCTCTTTTTGTACAGACCGGTGAGTTAATTAAGGTGGATACTCGTAAAGGGGAATACGTATCTCGAGCCAAGGAATAAAATAAGGAGAGGCGTGATGACTGCAATCAATTTTAATAAAGCGTTTGAAGTATTGCAGCTTCATCCTGGTGTGAGTTTTATTGAGATTAAGCAACGATACGAAGCACTAGTTTCACTCACACCATCCACCACCGAATCCGGTTTAGCAAGAAAAACCAATTTCTCACTAGAAGAAATTGCCGCTGCCTATAATGACTTACAATTATTGACCAAACCTTATGAGGCATTAGCTCAAACAGAACAAACCAGTTTGCTTCATGCATTTAATGAAATGTCTGATGAAGAACTGGATTTTTGGCTTAATTTTTACCCACACCGCAGCAATAAATTTTATTGGGATAGCAGAAATTATCCACAGGTAGCGATGTATCTGACCAAATCCTTTTATAAAACAACCACGCAAATCTTATCATCAGCAGGGACTTTTTTTTCCGCTTTTACAAGCTGCTATAGTACTCCTGGCAATGAGGAAGAGACTTACAAAGATGCTGTTGAGCTTCCATTATGGACTAAAAAAAACCAATAATTATTTTCTTCTTTGCACCTCATTACGAATGTATTGCAAAATTTGCAGGGCTATATCTTTACCCGTTGCCAATTCCATTCCCTTAAACCCGGGGGATGAGTTAGCTTCACAAATCTTAAAACCGCTCTCGGCAAATAATAAATCAACCCCGGCAATTTCCAAATTAAACAGTTGCGCACAAGCAATTGCCAATTGCTCAATCTCTGTGTTTACTGGATAGGTAGCAACCTCTCCTCCTAATGAATAATTTGCTTTAAAACTATCTTTAGCAGTTCGCTGCATACAACCGATTACTTTGTCACCCAACACAAAAACCCGCAGGTCATGACCATAACTTGTAGCAACGAACTCTTGTAAAATCATTTGATTATTGCCACTATGACTCGCTATTAACTCCATTAAGTCGCGAAAACTGCTTGCTGATTCACATAAATGAATACCGATTCCTCGTGCGCCAGAAATATTTTTTATAATTAAAGGAAACCCTATTTCCTGCTCGACAACCGACACTGGCACTGGAAACTTAACAAGCATAGTTTTGGGAAAGGGTAAATCACTCTGAGCAAATAATTGGCTAAGTAACATCTTATCGCGAACAACATCAATCGCATTCGCATTATTACAAGTATAAACACCTGATTTCTCCAATTGCCGAATAATTGCCATGGCAAAATAACTTGTCTCAGCGCCCAACCGCGGCATTAAAAAATCAGGTAAAGAAACACGTGCACTATTAAGAAGGATGCTTTTTTTATCTTCTCTGGTAACAACGAGCTCAAATTGGTCGGGTTTATACACTTCCAATTCAATATTTAATTGCTTTGCTGCTGACAATAACCGATTAACACCATGATCATTGCTGGTTAACTCTTGTAAGCTACGTTTATATAAAATCCAACCTTTCATCAAAAAGCCTTATGACATGAAATGGAGTCACTTCTTATTGGTTAAAAATCCTCTGTCTAATTCAGTGAGATTTTTAAATTTGGTGAGCGCTTCTAATGAAATTTTACTTTAATACCCCTGATCAAATAAATGGCCATCAAGCCTTACAATCAAAAAATTTATGAAGGCTTGTTCTGTAGGTATGCTTTCATAAAAGGTTATCATCAAAAACAGATGCACATTCATTAGCGGCAAATTAAAATCAAACGCCTGCATTTTGCACTTATGCGCAATCCGACCACGATATTTACGAGAGCGTATGCTGTGCATAAAGCACAGCAAGTAGGCAAAAAGAGGGCCTTTATGCTCAAACATTAAATGCGTATACCCTGCATCAAAAGCTTAAATCTGCACATTGTCCCTCTGCCATGACTTAGAGTTAGAGGGTTCTCACTATTGTTACAAATTTTACCATCGGCGAACATAACCATACCAGGCTCTGGGATAACTGTATATTCCTCTGTATCCCCAATAACCAGGCCAGCGATATCCTGTATAAGCTCGAGTTCCCCAGTAAGGGCGATAACCATAATAGCCGACAGAATAGATAAAGTCATTTCTGTAGCCAGCAGGATAATAATTAGCCGTGGTCACCGTGCAGCTTGATAATAAGAGGGAGGGTACAAACAGCAAACAAGCAATAATTAACTTTTTCATAAAGCACATCCTTGCTCATGTATTTGTTTTTAAATTATACGACATGTTTTTATATTAAACAAAATGAAGGGATAGCTATGACGAGAATTGGATTGTTTTTAGCAAAACAAAAAATATTTAGCAAAATGAAGTAGGTAACGACCACCTGAGCATCTGAGCCGCTAGAAGAGTTCAAGGTGGCGATCTGTGACACGCTTCAGGTTTTCCTGACTTAGCTCCGGAATACACACCACGCATCAACAACAATCTCCTAATCTGAAAGTAAAACTGGTTCAGCCAGGGTTAGTCATCACCTATTTTTATATTAGACTATAAACAGGAAGCTTGATGCACAGGCACTCTGGGTTATTAGAACTAGTCACGAAAATTTTCAAATTGTAGTGGTAATTTAATTTCAGATTTTTTCAGCAAAGCGATAACTTCTTGTAAATCATCTCGCTTTTTACCAGTCACTCGTATTTTATCGCCTTGAATAGAGGCTTGGACTTTTAATTTACTCTCTTTAATTAGTTTTACGATCTCTTTGGCTGTAGGCTGGTCGATACCTTGTTTAAAAGTCATGGACAGCGAATAAGTCTTACCACTATGAACAGGTTCATCGTCTATATCAGCACCACTGGCATCAATTCCTCGCTTTGTACAATGATTACGGAATAAATCTTCCAACTGCCGAACCTGAAAATCGGACTCGGATTTAAGTGTGACCACTAAATCTGTAAGCTCAATACTTGATTCAACACCACGAAAATCAAAACGAGTTCCCATTTCCCGCTGAGCATTTTCAACAGCATGACGTAATTCAACTTTATTAATTTCTGAAACGATATCAAAAGAAGGCATGTAATCCTCCGGCTAAAAATGATAGGTGATCATTGTAACTAAAAATACTGAGTTAGGTATAGTTGATAGGGAGATGAAAAATGCGGCTTGTTTTAAACTAGGGCTCCCTAAGGAGCCTTTCGTTTAGGGTTGTGGTGACGTTGCCATACCTAGTTGCTCATATAAACCAATATTGGCCCCCTGAATACGAACATCAAGAGGATAGATTGCTTTCATTTCTTGACGCATCTCTTCCAGAATTCCCGCCAACTCCCCCTCTCCATCAATAAAATTTCCTCCAGGTAAGGTTCTGGCAAGTGTTTTATAAGCGTTATTATTCATTTCAGTAGCATGAGAAAGAGCAACAGCAAGATATCGAGGGTTATCAATAGCCCCTTTATGGTGACCACTATCTTTACCGCATAGCTGCATAAACTTCAATTCTGCCAGTAAGGTAGCAGCCACCTGGATGCGAGCTTCCTGCAACGCTTTATTAAAGAAGATGCCTTTATTTATAGGGCGATAATTATAAATTATTCTGTCATCATAACGATCAACCGTTTTCAGTGAAGCCCGACTTGCCAAGTAGGCTTCAAGTTTGGTAATAAATACTTCTCGAGCTTGCTCAAGCTGAAAAGCAGAGCCAACCTCATTTAAATGAGAACCCCATGAGACACCATGCAGTGCTTTCCCAAGTGTAGCAGGTAGCTTTTCAGCAAATAAATCAGCTGCACTGTCTACCGTGATGATTTCTGGATTTGAAACGATAGTTGTCAGATTACCCAAAAAATTCCACATGACTCTCTTAATGGATAAATCTTCAGCCATACCCAATTGTGCCACTAAGTCCGCCTCCACTGCCACAGTAGCAAGCACAGCAGAAAGTGTCTTGGCACAAGTAATCATATTTCTTGTTTGAGCAATAACCAACTCAAAATCATTCAATATTCCCTTTTTATCTAGTTTTTTACGAAACTCACTGCTTTTATTCTGAAGAATAGTTTGATTAAAGGTATGAAGACTATCAATCAAACTGCATTTAACGCGGTTCAAATCTTCTGTGGTTATATGTTTAAATTGAGAAGATAATGTTTCCTCATTAGCAAGATAAATTTCTTCAAAATACCGTCGGTTAATCCCATTTTCTTGCGTTAAAGCGATTGTATAAAGATTAATATGAGCTTTATAAATGATATTTACTGTTTTATTAGAAACCCCTGAAACAACCTCAGTTAAATGTTGTGCCACATTAATAGTGCTACCTTTTACTGCTTTTTCTTTTCTTTGAGGTTCATTTTGCTTCCTCATATTTGATAACGATCGTTCTAATTCCTGTTGATACTGGAGCGCTTGAACGGCGGTAAGTCTAGAGGTTTTGTTGCGCGACAAATTAATACTTATTTGGACTAAGTTTTCATGATAGGTTTGGCGCTGGAAACAAAAAAAGCCTGGCATTGGTTTGACCTTTTATCAAAATAGAAAAATTTGCTAAAATGGTATCACATAAAAATTAAAATTGAGTAAATAGGTACCAAATATTTTAAAATTCAAGCCTCGCACGTCATTTAAAAGAATGCTTTGTTAAACAATTTTAATCACCATCAGATAGAAAATTATCAATACCCCAATAAAGGCTGGCCATCCCAAAATAAACCAGGTGCGGTATAACCGATAATAGTTGGCAGGTAATTCCTGTTGATTAACAATAGCCCAAGTGATTAATTTTTCTAGTTTCATTTGAATAAAAACAACTGGAATCCAGCAAAGTCCTACCAGCACATACAGTAGCAGAGAGGCTAAAATCCAAAAACTTGTGAGTGAAAAACCAGCGAAATAAACCATCACCAACCCCGTTAATGGCTGGATAATCACTGCTGGCGTGGTAAAAAGAAAATCAGCAATAACCACATTTCGCGTTGTACGCTGTAAATGAATTAAATTATCCCGTTTAAGGTTTGCCATAAACATGTAAAAGGCAGATCCTAAACCTGTACCAAAAAGTAGAGTTGAGCTAACAATATGAATCAACTTAAGCCATAGATAGAACATTATTTCTCCATATTTTTGTAGTTATTGGCAAATCAACTAACTCAGACAAATAATCCTTTAAAGTAACCAAAGCAACGCAAGGCAATGCTCCTTTTAAGGTTAATTGTCCACGTACTAGTTGCTTGGCTAAAACAATGGCAGGTATTGTAGGAATATAAGGTCCCGCAGCTTCTCTAGCCAGAACAAACCATTTAATTTCCAAAGGCTTTCCTTGTAAGTCCAATCCTTTTATAAACATATGCATACCACTGTTATCGCTACTTTGCCAATCAAAAAGATGTCCAATATTAATTAATAACTGAGTATGGTTAGGTAATGATACGGGCAATCCCAAGCGTACTAACCAAGAAACCAACCACATTCCTAAATGCAATAAGTTACTCTCCATTCCAGCAGAAAACCGAATTTTTTTAATTCCAAAGTAAGAGGGTAACAAATCAAGATCAGGAACGTCACAAAAACCCATCCAGCGCTTACCCATTTCCGGATAATGAATACGATGTAAGCCTTGCCAACCATAAAAGACGTGGGTATCACCTAGAGGAGCGCGACAAGGCTTCCCTAAATAAGTTAAGATAGCCTTGGCAGTAGCAAAACCTCGAGAAAATTTTTGCACTGTCGCAATACCATAGTGTAGAGAATCGATAGTACTAAACTCTGACTGAAATTGCTGTAGTACCGCGGATGACAAGCCTGGAACACTACTGGCACCACTCACTACCAAAACTTTATTGGCTCTCGCCATTACATCTAATTTGCTAATGCCACAGACAAAATCACGCCCATCAGCAAGATCTAAATAATGAATCCCACATTCAACACAACTAGCGGCAACCCGGTAGTCAGCGGTTTGAAAAGGGCCACAAGTATTAATCACCACTGTAGGAGTATATTTTTGTAAACTTACCTTGAGGTCTTTTGTGACATCAAGGGCAATCGCGATAACTGGTACAGAGGAGTAACAGCTCTGTAATTCAAGAGCAAATTGTTTTGCCTTCAAAAGATTACGACCGGCTATGATAACGGCAATGTGCGCCTTACATAGCGATTGGGCGATACGTTTGCCAAAATTTCCGTATCCTCCCAATATCATTACTTTTTGTTGCATCGTATACCTTAATGTGAGATAGAAAAAGAATTTTATTTGAGTATCATCCTTTAGATGGAAATAATCTTAAGTCTTATTAAATTATACGTCCAAATAATTTTGTATAAAAATCTATCACTTAGCTTGCAAGCTTCTGCCTTCAATTGCAAGACTAAATTTTTTTGACTATAACTCAAAAAAGGCGCTTAAATTCAGCAATTCCACAAGGAGGGAGGAAATGAAACTTCCTATTCAAGTGATTTTTCGCAACATGGATCATTCACCTGCTGCTGAAGAAAGAGCCCTTTCACTTGCCAGAAAACTTGAACGCTACTATGACAGAATAATGGGTTGCCGTATTGTCATTGAAGCACCCCATCGACATCGACATAAAGGAAACCTCTACCATGTACGAATTGACTTGACGGTTCCAGATGCTGAATTGGTAGTTAGTCGTGAACCCTCGGAACATCACGCACACGAAGACGTCTATGTGGCCATTCGTGATGCTTTTAATGCGATTAAACGACAGTTGCAAGATTATGTAGATCAACGTCGTGGTCATGTGAAGCATCATGAAATGCCTCACTTTGGACGGGTGCTTGAAGTTTGCCCTCCTGCTGATTATGGCTATATTGAAACTCCGGATGGCCGACAAATTCGTTTTAGTAGTCAAAGTGTTATTGATTACGATTTTGCCAAACTTGAAGTAGGTGACAGAGTTCGTTTTGCTGAAGTTGAAAATGCCGACGAACCCATTGCCAGCACTGTGTACGTTGAAAACTTAGTCGAGCGTTAATATTTGAATGAGTGGTTAATTACTTTAGACTCTTGGAATTCAACTGCAATCTAAGGAGGGTTTATGCGCGTGGGTGAATTTTGCAATCGTGAAGTAGTAATAATGCCAAGTGATGAATCAGTTAAAATCGCTGCAGAACTCATGCGTGCAAAACACGTGGGTGATATTGTTCTTGTGGAAGAAAAGCAAGGTAAGAAAGTTCCTGTCGGTATTATTTCTGATCGTGATCTTGTAGTTGAGGTTATGGTTCCCGGCCTGGATCCAAAAGAACTTGCCGCTGGTGATATTGTTACACGCTCTCTGCTCGTAGCACATGAAAATGAAAGTCTCTTTGACGCCCTCAATCTCATGCGCAAAAAAGGTATTCGTCGCTTGCCTGTCGTCGATGACGAAAATACTTTGATTGGAATCATTACGTTAGATGATATGACTGATCTTCTTGCCGAAATGCTAAGTAATGTGGCTGATGTAGTAGATAAACAAAGAAAACTTGAAATGCGAGATCGTCCCTAACCTGACTTATCTTTTTTGCTTTAAGTGAAGCAAATTATGCCGGCAACATTTGTTTTAATTCTAATATTGCAATTTATACAACAGAGCAAGATTATACCATTTTGAATAACTATTTCTTCCGTCCTCCTGGCATCATGGAGATGTCTCACTACGTTCGACATGACGTATGTCATTGGGAGCAAAGCGAAGGATCCTTAATAGGGGCAGGGCGTCATTCTGAGCGCCTTAGCCCCTTTGAGGCAAACATCAGGAAAGACTTACGTCCTCCCGAACGTAGTGAGGGATCTCCAGCAGATAAAATCCCGCTCTTTAAACGAAAAGATCCGCTTGCTCAAGATGACGTCTTGTTGTTTATAATTTAGATAAAGTTTGATTTTGGCCTGATTGATATACCCTTGACTAGCTTCTTGTAACATGGCACAGATACAAATTATTTGCAAAAAGGATGCTGCCATGCCCCTAAAGCGGACGCTTTCATTACCATTAATCACCTTTTACGGTTTAGGAACTATTTTAGGCGCAGGTATTTATGCACTTGTAGGAGAGGTTGCCAAACAAGCCGAGCGATTTACCCCTCTTTCGTTTTTGATTGCTTCCATTATCGCCTTGTTTACAGCAGCCTCTTATGCCGAACTGAGTGCGCGTTTTCCGCAAAGTGCCGGTTCTGCACTCTATGTACGCAAAGCGTTTAATAGTCCCTGGCTATCAGGATTAATTGGTTGGGTGGTTGTCCTGACGGGAGTCACTTCCGCTGCCACTATTGCCCATGGCTTTGCTAATTATTTCAAACTTTTTGCCCCTATTTCTCCTTATCTCAGCATTACCCTTTTAGTGCTAATTTTAGGCGGACTTGCCATCTGGGGAATTCGTGAATCGGCCACGCTTATTATGATCATGACCATTATAGAAGTAAGCGGTTTAATTCTCATTATTTTCTACGGCCGTCATAGCTTTCAATCGCTTGATTTAACTCACTTCAGTTTACCAACCTCTTTTAACGGCGTGTTTATAGGTGCTCTCCTTGCCTTTTATGCCTATATTGGTTTTGAAGACATGGTGAATACTGCTGAAGAAACGATCAATCCTGAAAAAAATCTGCCTCTTGCAATTTTTTTAGCGGTTTTCATTACTACAATTTTGTATCTTTTAATTGCCTGGGTGGTTATTAGTCTTTTAACTACTCAAGAATTAGAACAAATTAGTACGCCGTTAGTAACAATTATTACTAAACAGGGGCAATCCGCCTTTTTATTTTCCATCATTGCTTTAATTTCAATTACCAACGGCATCTTAGTGCAAATTATTATGGCTTCGCGATTGATTTACGGCATGGCCAGACAGGAAAATGCACCTAAACTGTTTGCAACAATTTATGAAAAAACCCATACCCCGGTCTACGCAACCTTATTGGTTATAGGGATTATTTTAATTTTTGCTTACGCCTTACCCATCACCACTTTGGCAAAACTAACGAGTAGCATCATTCTTTGCATTTTTATTGCCATACATATTTCGCTTATTAAAATTAAACTCACTGAAAAGAAAAAGCCAGACAGTTTTTCTTTGCCTATTATTTTTCCCATCATTGCTATTATCCTGACGCTATCTTTTTTGACGATACAGTTCTTTTTACAATAATAAATCTTTAATTGATTGACTTAACGGATTAAGTAATAGATATTTTTAATTTATTATTCATAAAAATAAAAATATCTGATGATTTTTTCACATGCTCGTACATCCTTTCTATGCAGTTTGCTTTTTTTAAACCTTCCCAGTTTTGCTGCTGGTGAAATTTTTCCGCTTCCTGCACGTTTATTAGGCGATGGTACGGTAGGTAGTACTGCAGGGAGCCGTGGCGATGTGATGGTACCGCTCTTTGGCAGTGAGCGTGAAATAGTGTACGGCGATGTCCAAGGAAAATATTATCGTGATGACAGTTGGTTTAGCGGTATTGCTGGTGGTTTGCGCCAAGCATTTGGGCCTTATATTCTAGGTGCTTATTTATTTGCTGACCGCAGTGAATCAACCAGCAACAAACATTTCTGGTCATTAAACCCCGGTATTGAAGGAATGAATGCCCAATGGGATGCGCATCTCAATGGCTATTTCCCCGTGGGGTCGCGCAGCAAAGCCTTTCGCAGTGCCTGGGCAGATGAACTAGGCGACTATCGTTTCGTCAGTTTTTCAGGGCATAAACAATTTGATCATATTTTAGTGGATACCGAAACGGCTGGCCGGGGTGTTGATGCTGAGATCGGTTATCGGGTTTTGCCTTTCAATAATTTAAGACTAGCTCTAGGTGGTTACTATTTTAATTTTCAAAGCATGAATGACATGCGCGGTATTATTGGCACCATTGAATACCCCTTCAATGAGCGGGTGACCGTGTTAGCGCAAGATGCTTATGATAATTTGCACAAAAATACCTTCCTGTTAACCGTGCGTTTGCGTTTGGGCCAAATTAACCCACAAGAAGGACGCCTGCTAGAACCTATCCGCCGTAATTTAGGAACACTCGACAGTGGTACGAGTATTCCCACAGAACGCGCATGGATTGACAGTGGCGTTAATCTTGTTGAAAAAGATCATATTTGGTTCTTTAAACCGGGGGGTGAGGCATTTGACCCTGCAATAGGTCTGGCCAACTGCACAGCAGAAAGCCCTTGTAACACGCAATTAACTCAATTTGAAATTGATACCATCAACATCCTTGATCCCAACAGCACATTGGATTTAGCAACCGGTGATTATTTACTTGATCCGACTGGCGATGGACGTCTTGCTTTACATGAAGGGCAAAGTATAGATGGCCGCACCGATAACTTTATTCAGCCGGCCTATGGTGAGCAAATGCCGCAGTTATGGGGCGGACTCGATTTGCCTGGCTTCAATAACGTAAGCAATATCGCCCTTGATAATCCAATAGAACACTCAATGCTCAATTCGGAGGAAAACCTGCTACCCAGTCGGCAAACTATACAGACTGTGGGTGAGAGAATAACAGGTACTAATGTTAACAATCGTAATTTACGCGTTGGTCTTGAGAGTCCTTATGATCTAGGTGTTGACATTATTAATAATAGCAATGCACAGTCCCGTGTTACTTTAGAAGATGCTGTCATTTTTGCTCTAAGTAGTGTCAGAACCGCAACAGCGCTTCGCGCCAATAATACTAATCTCACTTTGATAAGAGGCGCGTTAGTAGCAACCGCTATTAACACACCAGAAAGTATTCTTCCCGTTGTTGCCACGGGCGTTGAATTAAATGGTCAAAGCGCATTAAACATGTTTAATGCTGACTTGTCGATAACAGCAAAAACTACCAACTCCTCTATCGCACCCATCATGACAGCGCAAGGTATCGCTGTAAACGGTGCAAGCACGTTTCAAATAACAGGTCTTTCACGATTTAACATTAGAGGAACTTCACATACTTTTCTTCCGACGATAGTGCAAGCAATGGGGATTAACAATAATAGCTCTGTTCTAAATACAGGTACCGTTGCCAATACGACAATGAATGTTTCGGCAGTTGTTGAAATTGGGCATGCAGCAGCCTGGGGTATTCGCCAACCCGCCAATCGAAGTGTCAACTTAATTAACGTTAATATCAAGCGAATAACACTTGGTACTTCCACTGGCGGTCAAGACGTCGGCCCTTAGGCTATCTGGCTACGATTAAAGGATTCATTATTTTTGCTTAATGCGTCTAATTCATCTACGATAAATCAAATTAATTTGCATAGGGACTTTCGTGACGCATTGGATAACCTCCTGGCGATGGCTGCTTGATTTAATTTGGCTAATATTCCTTTTGGCCCT
Organism: Legionella clemsonensis; assembly: GCF_002240035.1. Lineage (NCBI taxonomy): Bacteria > Pseudomonadati > Pseudomonadota > Gammaproteobacteria > Legionellales > Legionellaceae > Legionella > Legionella clemsonensis. Next base: position 3,023,543 of record NZ_CP016397.1, read on the forward strand.
ATTGTGGCATTTTTGGCAAGACAGAAAATATTTTATAAAAATTCAAGGTTGGCATGTAACAAAAGGAAGAATTACTCAATTTCTATGGACACAGGAAGGTTATCGGTTGTGGCCGAAGATAGAATACTCCTACCGGGTTCTGGATGAAGAGTTACAGGGTGAGCGTCTTTTTCCAGAAACATCCCACATTAATCTTAACAGCAACTATGCAAGAAAAGTGGCTTACCGTGCGGCCATGGCTTATGAAAAGGATGAAGACATCAACATCTATTATAATCCTCACAATCCTCGTGAGGCAGTCCTTGATATTACCATGCCACGCAAATTAAACTTTATTCTTGGTTTGTTAATTGCGCTAATTGTTTTACATTTTATTATTGTTGTTTATCGTTTGCTGTAGTCTCCTCCTCATTTTGAGGCTGGCATACACAAGGAGGTTGAGTGACTTTAGATTGTAAACTTGCAATAGCTAAACCCCGTACTCCTTGACCTGACGGTGCTTGAATAAAAATAATAGTCACCAGCAGATTTTGTTTTTGTTGGTACTGTGGATTTTTATAGAGCACTAGCAAAGGCATCGTAGCTTCCCATTGGGTGGCATTGATGGTTTTAATAGTAGGAGGTAAAGTCGCCACAGCACTCACTGAGTAATAATTCTTTTTTACCGCTTCAGGCAGTTTGGACGTGTTAAGAGCCGTGCTATAGGCAGTCCAACCTGCAGCAGTAAAATATTTGGCTATTTCCTTCTGACGGGGTAAAAAATTGTTGTAATCAAATGTATAGGTGGCCACAATCGCTTCATTTGCCCATACCGCAAGCTGCGTATTATCAGGCACGGCAAAGCCTGTAGTGGATAACACCAGCAAAATGAGCAGATGATAAATTCTGGTTTTGTACATTAAGAATCCCCGATTAAATTTCTCATTCTAAACAGCTTTAGCAAATAAAAAAACCCCGTTATAACAAGGCGATGACAATCTAGTTTAATGTAGTCATAGTGAGCGCTTTGACTCTTTGAAGACAACTGTCCATCAAAATAAATCAAGGTTTACATCATGCTTATGAGAGTTGCCTTGCTCACGTAGGTTTATTTTCTACTTCTCAACTTACTTCTACCCAAACTCAATTGGCTGCCGCCTGTGCGGGCATGACAAATTTTTTTGTCATGCTGAAAGATGCAGAGAGTTATATCGATAATGTCGTATTTATGGTATTTTATGCGGTTTAGGGTCTTACTACTCAATAGGGTGCTTTAATAAATCCACGCCCTTTATACGCAATTGACTGTGTATATTTCTCAATTGATTAAAAAATAAAAAGGGGAAACTGTGGTGCGCAACAGTCGTTTTTACTTTGCTAATCGTGAAAATGTCAGCCGTTATATTAATCGCTGGGATCTGTTGTTGCTAATCCTTATTTTCGCTATTGTCTTTTTTTTGGGATGGGCTGGCAAACAAATGGCAACTCCCTATCAGTTAGGAGAACCCTTACCCATTTCGCTAGATCCGGCCAAACTACCATTCTATGCCTTACGCACAGTACTGCGGATGTTTATTGCACTTGGTTTCTCCATTCTATTTACATTTATTGTCGGAACTTTGGCAGCGAAAAACCGCCGGGCAGAGCAAATTATTATTCCTGCGATAGATATTTTGCAGTCCATTCCCGTATTAAGTTTTTTATCGATTACCGTCACTGGTTTTATTCGTTTATTCCCTGGAAGTTTACTTGGCCCTGAATGTGCCTCAATTTTTGCCATCTTTACGGCACAAGTATGGAATATTACCTTTGGTTTTTATCAATCGCTAAAGACGCTGCCTGGTGATTTAAAAGAAGCAGCAGCCATGTTTCAACTCTCTGCCTGGCAGCGTTTTTGGAAGGTAGAAGTTCCTTTCTCTATGTCTGGTCTGTTGTGGAACATGATGGTATCCATGTCTGCCAGCTGGTTTTTCGTGGTATTATCAGAAGCGATTGCTGTAGCACATCAGGATATTCGTCTCCCTGGCGTAGGCTCTTATATTGCTTTGGCCATTGAACGACGGGATTTACATGCTGTGGGCTATGCTATTCTTACCATGGTGATCGTGATTTTTCTTTATGACCAAATTCTCTTTCGACCACTTATAGCCTGGTCAGAAAAATTTAAAATGGAGCAATCTCCAGACGAAGAAGAATATCAATCCTGGTTAATTGATTTAATTCGCAGTAGCCGATTAATAAAACGCATCAGTAACCCCTTTGCTACGATTAAAGATCACTTTGTTAATGCCCAATGGCTTAGCCGCCGCCAACCCAAAGCAGTGAAAGAAATTGATTATCGTCACCAAAGGCATATGGATTGGATCTGGAATACCATTGTATTAATGGCCATTCTTAGTAGCGGCTGGTTATTGTTGAATTTTATTCTCACTCAACTTGCAGTCAGAGAAATTTTCCATGTGTTTCTTTTGGGCGCTGCTACAGGTACGCGCGTTATAGTTTTGATTATTGCAAGCTCCATCATCTGGATCCCAATAGGAGTCTGGATCGGTCTAAGACCACGATTAGCACAAAAGATTCAACCAGTTATTCAATTTGTCGCAGCAATTCCTGCCAATTTGTTTTATCCTTTATTTGTAATTGCGATTGTCCGCTTTCATTTAAGCGTTGAAATTTGGGTAACACCACTCATGATTCTAGGTACTCAGTGGTACATTTTATTTAATGTAATTGCCGGCGCCTCTAATATTCCTCGGGATCTTTATCTGGCAGCTGATAATTTTGGAGTGAAAGGCTGGCAGTGGTGGAAGCGCCTGGCACTACCTGGCATTTTCCCTTTTTATATTACTGGCGCTATTACTGCTGCTGGGGGTGCCTGGAACGCTAGTATTGTTGCTGAATGGGTAAGTTGGGGAAATACTACACTAAAAGCCACAGGGTTAGGAGCCTATATTCAAGCAAGCACCATCGCCGGTGATTTCCCTAAAATTGCATTAGGCACGGCAATGATGTGTATCTATGTATTGACATTTAATCATTTAATCTGGCGTCCACTTTATCGCTTGGCGGAAGAACGCTTTCACTTCAATTGAAACAGAGGCATCTATGTCAGAAACAATTATTGCCATCGAAAATTGCCGTAAATCATTTAAGAAGGCATCTGATCAGGAGTTACTGGTTCTTGAGGATGTGAATTTCCAGCTCAAGGAAGGCGAAATTGTGGCCATGTTAGGAAAGTCCGGCTCGGGAAAATCTACCCTGTTAAGAATTATTGCCGGGTTAGTACCGCCGAGTGCCGGTAGAGTTACTTATCGGGGTAAACCGGTGACAGGCCCTGTACCAGGCATTGCTATGGTTTTTCAGTCCTTTGCATTAATGCCCTGGTTAACTGTTCTTGAAAATGTGGAATTAGGGTTGGAAGCACAAGGCATAAGTCGTGAAGAAAGACGACACCGTGCAATCGAAGCCATTGATACCATTGGTCTTGATGGATTTGAATCTGCTTTCCCCAAAGAGTTATCAGGAGGAATGCGCCAGCGAGTCGGCTTTGCACGTGCCTTGGTTATTAATCCTGATGTATTACTCATGGATGAACCTTTTTCAGCACTGGATGTATTAACGGCAGAAAATTTGAAGTCAGACTTGTTGGAGTTATGGCAGGAAAAGAAAACAAATACTAATGGAATACTATTAGTCACGCATAACATTGAAGAGGCAGCTACGCTTGCCGATCGTATTGTTATTTTTGGCAGTGATCCAGGTTATATCCGTGCAGAACTACAAGTTGCACTACCCCAACCACGCGATCCGGAAACACCGGAATTTCGCGATTTGGTTGACAAAATTTACCGACTCATGACCACAGGTCCCAAGGAAAAAGCTAAACGTGCACAACGAGAGCGCCAAATTGGTTTAGGGTATCGCCTACCTGATGTAGAACCGTCTGAACTATCGGGTTTAATTGAAACGATGAAATCCTTTGAGGAAAAAATTGATCTGCCGGAACTGGCCGATGAGCTCATGATGAACATCGACGATTTATTTCCTATCCTGGAAACTTTGGAAATTTTAGGGTTTGCTAAAGTTTCAGACGGGGATATCCAACTCAGTGAGTTGGGTAAGCAATTTTCAGAAGCCGATCTTCAGTCCCGCAAGCAAATTTTTGCGCGCTGCCTAATTGAAAAAGTTCCTCTGGCTCGCTACATTCGCCGCGTGTTGGATGAAAAAACCAGCCATCGTGTTTCAGAAGAGCGCTTTTTAAGCAAACTTGAGGATTATTTAAGTGAAAAAGAGGCCGATCGTGTTCTTCGCACCATGATTGATTGGGGACGCTACGCGGAAATTTTTGCTTATGACTTTAATACCGGAATTTTAAGTTTAGAAAATCCAGGCATCTCTGAATTTTATTATGAATAATTAATCTATTGCAGTCTTATCTCCTTCTAGCTTCCTGGTCTACCTGCAAAGTCTTTTATGGATAAGAGGCAAGCCAGAGCTCTATCCAGAACAAAAGATGAAACAGTGCTATTTATTCAGTTTTAGGTAGGCTATTGGCTGCCTTTTTATCTGTTTGATACAACCTGCTAAAGCTCAAATAAAAATTTCCCAACAGCTCCAGTCCCTATGCCACGCGATAAACCCGTGAACACAAGATAACACTATTGTTTTATTTTTAGATTAGTCAGTGCTCTAGACTATAATGATATTGTACAAATATTGTTCATTGCGTACTTCAACACTGCTCAACACTATAGGATCTGCTGTCATGCTAAAAGTTATTAATCTGATGACCGATCTGCATTATCAAAACATCTCCGAAAAAGGAATTTGCGCAGGATTAACGTTGATGTGGGTGCAAGCATGGTTAAGTGGGCCAGAGGAAGAAACTAAATTTTTTAATCGAATAGACAATCTTATAAACTCTAATAGGAGTAATGCAGCCTTAATCGAAGAAATCAACGCCGTTAGAAACAGGATTAAAAAAGGGGTTTCACTCAAAAATCTAACTAAGAAAGAATTTGATTTACTGGAGATTATTGCCTTCTTTGATGGCATACAGCTTTATCAAAAACCTTCAAAATACCCTGAATTTTTACTTAATAAACCTTTAAGTCAAGTCAATGCTGAAACCATTTCAGCAGTCACCGCTTCAGACGCAATCAAGACGCTTGGCAACTTAAAAAAAATTTTTAGTGCGCCTGGAGTCTTCAATAAAAATGAATTGGAACTCTATTTGGATAATCTTTGCGATATTATTAGTGATGAATATGATAAATTAGCCATTTCAATTAGCTCAGGTCAGCATCGTTTTGGGCTTCGCTATGATAAACCATCTGGTCAATGGGTTATAGTTGAACAGACACTTTTAGGCGGAAAAATTGAGCACTACAAATTTGACCCCACAGAGCTGGTTTCTTTTATAAAAGGAATTTTCTCTACAAGCGATAATATTATTTTTAATATTGATATTTTCGCAACCCATCATCGAGTACCTTCCGACACTGTAATAGAAAAATTAACGCGATTTAGAGAGGAACATTTAAATGATTTCAATGAGCAGAGAGCAAAAAGAGAAACCTCCCATACCAAAATGACAATAGCTCATATTGCGGCTTATTATGGACATCTTGACTATCTGAAAAAATACATTGAATTTAATATTCCTCTTGATCAAACCACAAGCGAGGGCTATACCCCCATTCATTTTGCAGCCAGAGGTAATCAAGGCGATACCATGGATTTTCTTGTTCAAGCCACTAAAGCATTAGATGTAACAGCCAACGATAAAATCACTGCTGCTTATATTGCCGCAGAAGAAGGCTTTATAGAAATGTTTTGTAAAATTATGACCTATGGCGCCAATCCTCTTCTAACAGGTCCTGATGATAAATCAGCGCTTGATTTAGCCTTGGAAAATAAACACATGGGTATAGTCTTAGCTATTCTTACAGCCACAAAGCATCATAATTTAACCCACACTCAATTTAAGAGTTTACAGAAGTATCGTGGTGAATTATTAGTTGAATGTCTCAAGTTCGCTAAGACTCTTGAGCAAGATGAGCAAATTAAGTATCTAACCGACATTAGAGAGGGCAATAATGCCTTAGGCTTTATCTTCAATCATCATAAGTCTAATTACAAGCCTTATACGCTATTTATGCACATACTTCATAGAAAAACTGATGAGATAACAGAAATAGCAAAAGTCTTAGAGAGCACGATCAGAGGCAAAGCTACTATAAAAATTACTCAATAACCAGTTTGTGATTACCCAAACGTTTCTCGTTCAGATTTTTCTATATTACCCTTTCATGAGCTACCCTATTTTCCATTTCTATCACTTTCATCAGTCTACAATTTCTTTCTACTAAACCAGCGATGCCAATTGATTGAGTTGTAAATGAATTATCCTTGGCGAGCTTTATTTACCAAAAAATCCAAAATCATAAAGAAACGCTTCTGATTTTGTGCCATTTGCAAATCGGTTTTATATCGATTATTAACAACCACTGCAGGTACACCATTCACATGATAATGCGACATTAATGCAGCATCCTGAGCTATCTGTAAATCAATCATCGTTGAATTTTCAAATGCTGATTTAACCGTGTTGTTATCAGCCCCTTCCGCAGTGAAAAAATTTATCATGGCTTCATTATTGGCTAAATTACGCTTCTCCGTTTGAATTGCTTTAAACAAAGCGGGATTAATTTTAGTTTCTAATCCTAAAAGATGTGCGGTGTAATAGGCTTTTGCATAGACTTTCCAGTCCTTGTTAAAAATAACAGGAACACGTGAGAACTGCACTTTGCTACCTTGCTGCTGCAACCAAGTCGAAAGAGCAGGTTCAAGACGATAACACCAGGGACATCCATAACTGAAAAACTCGGTCACTGTAACTTTGGGAGAACCTGCATTGGTAGCAGGGCCTACCACAAGCTCATAGTCCTTACCAGCGACAAATTCATCTGCAAAAGTAAGCGTTGGTAACAACAGGATAATCAACAATAAACGTTTTACCATAGTAATGTCTCTCTCATTTTAAAATTAATGTAAACCTTGCATATAATAAGCAACTGCTTCCATATCTTCCTGACTCATGCGAGAACTGATGTCTCTCATGATTGAGTTTAAATCATTCGAGCGCTTATTCTCTTTAAATGCCTGCAATTGTTGTACAGTATAGGGGGCATGCTGCCCGGACACCACAGGAAATCCTGCCTGGGCATTCCCTGTTCCTCGAGGACCATGACAAGCAATACAGGCAGTAATATGCTTCTCGAAATCCCCACCCCGGTAAAGTTGTTCACCACGTTTTAAATATTTCTGTGGCGTTACTCCTTCAGGAAGTGGTTGCCTGGCATAAAAAGCAGCCAACTCAGCCATATCAGCATCAGTTAATGTTGCTACTACACCTGTCATTACAGGTACATTGCGAGTAGTTACTTTTTTGTAATCCTGCAATTGTTTCAAAATATAACTTGCATGTTGTCCTGCAATATTGGGCCATTCAGGATTTAAACTAATACCCTGTTGTCCATGACAAGCTACGCAAACAGCTGTTTTGGCTGGTGGAGCAATCGTTTGTTCTGCAGCATTGCTCATAAAGGTGCAGAAGGCAATAAGAGCAAATACAATTTTTTTCATTCTTTTTCCGAGGATTCTATCTCATTTTTATACTGGCTTCCGGATAAATACTGCGCACTTTCCGGATACTGTTCATTTAAAAACATAAAAAGCTTTCCTGCCTTTTATGTCGAACTTACGTATTTAATGGTACACTGCTTAGCCGAAATCCCAAAATGAAATTAAAATAATGTTACTTAATCCTTATTCGCGTGCAAGTTTTTTAAAAAGCGCCGCCAGAGTAAATCAGCTACCTGCCGATGAAGGCATTGAAGTCGCCTTTGCTGGCCGCTCAAATGCTGGGAAATCCAGTGCATTAAATTGTTTAACAGGGATTAAACAACTTGCGCGCACCAGTAAAATGCCAGGTCGCACACAATTGATCAATTTATTTTGTCTTGATGAAACACGCCGACTTGTCGATTTACCCGGATATGGCTTTGCTAAAGTAGCGCAAGAAATCAAGCAGGATTGGCAACAACATCTTGCTCATTATTTAGAGGTACGCCAGTGCTTGCAGGGTTTAGTTCTTTTAATGGATTGTCGCCATCCTCTAAAGGAACTGGACCAAATGATGATTGACTGGGCGTTGGCCCGCCAACTACCCGTGCATATTTTGCTAACCAAAGCAGATAAATTAAGTCGCAGTGAGGTAAAAAATACCCTATTAAAAGTACGAAAGCATTATCAATTAATGCCGGACTTGGTCAGTGTACAATCCTTTTCCTCATTAAAAAAAGAAGGGGTCGAAGAATTAATCCTCAAATTAAATGAATGGTTCTGCTGGTCTGAGCAAGAATAAAGAAAAGGAGCGCGAAATAATATCTCTTTGCTACTCCTCCAGCAGATTGGTGATTCAGAAAAAATCAAGTTTCACTATGTATGCGAATTCTTGCCCTGAATAAGTTCATTAACCACCTGAGGATTGGCAAGCGTTGATAAATCACCTAATTCAGAAAGATCATGTACCTCTTTGCAGGCGATTTGTCTTAAAATTCGTCGCATAATTTTGCCAGAGCGTGTTTTGGGGAGATCGTTAACCCAAGTTATCGCATCTGGTTTTGCTATAGCACCAATGTCGGATTTAATAATATCCACTAATTCCTGATAGAGCGCCTCTGAAGGTTCTTCACCATATTGCAAGCTGATAAAGGCATGAATTCCTTGTCCTTTAATCTCATGAGAAATACCAACTACTGCTGCCTCTGCTACTTTAGGGTGTGTCACTAAAGCACTTTCAATTTCAGCAGTCCCCAGACGATGTCCTGAAACGTTCAAAACATCATCAATTCGCCCCGTAATCCAATAATCACCATCTTCATCACGACGGGCACCATCGCCGGTAATATAGTAGCCATGTTTGAAATAAGTCTCGCGATAACGCTTAGGATCACCCGCAATTGTTCTTGCAATAGAAGGCCAGGGAGATTTTATCGCTAAACTTCCCTCACCTGCCCCCGTGATTTCTTTATAGTGTTCATCGAGCAGTGTGGGGAAAATACCTGGTAAAGGTTGACTGGCAGCCCCTGGTTTTGCTTGCATTAAATTGTGTTGCGGACAAATCATGATGGCTCCCGTTTCTGTTTGCCACCAAGTATCCACCACAGGGATACGATCGTAGCCAACTTTTTCACGATACCATTGCCACACCTCAGGATTAATAGGCTCACCTACCGTCCCCAGCAAACGTAAAGCATCGCGTTTTGTCGTTTCCAACCATTGTTCACCCGCACGTTTTAATGCCCGAATTGCAGTGGGCGCTGTATAAAAAACAGTAACACAATGCTTATCCACAATTTCCCAGCAACGGGCAGGTGTTGGCCAAGTCGGAATACCAGCAAAAATTAACGAGGTGATGCCGTTGCATAAAGGTCCGTAAACAACATAACTATGCCCGGTTATCCACCCTACATCTGCTGTACACCAAAACACATCGTTGTCATGACAATTAAAAATGTGCTGATGACTGTAAGCCACTTGCGTGAGATAGCCACCTGTCGTATGCACTAAACCTTTAGGTTTCCCTGTACTACCTGACGTATATAAAATAAAAAAAGGATCTTCTGCATCCATAGGCTCTGGTGGACATTGTGCGCTGGCTTGTGTTTTTAATTCATGCCACCAGTGATCTCTACCGGTGTGGAAAGAGACAGGCTCACCACTGCTTTTAATGATGAGTGTCGGAATAGAAAGTTCATTAATTGCTTCATCCGCCTGCTGCTTAAGTGCAAAATGTTTTCCACCACGATGATAACCATCTGCGGTGATTAATAAACTACAATCGGCAGCCTCAAGTCGTTGTCGTAGTGCATGAGGTGAAAAACCGGCAAATACAACGGTATGAACAGCGCCAACTCTTGCGCAAGCAAGCATTGCAATTGCAGCCTCTGGTATCATCGGTAAATAGATACCAACTCTGTCTCCTTTAGCAATTTTTAATAACTTAAGCACATTGGCCATAAGACAAACTTCATGGTGTAATTCAGCAAATGTAAACTTTTGTTCCTCTTTGCCATCATCACTTTCCCAAATAAGCGCAGTATGTTTTGCTTTTGCCGGTAAATGTTTATCGAGACAATTGGCACTAACATTCAATTTACCGCCGCTAAACCATTTGATCTCTCCGGTGGTAAAATCGCCCTGTAATACCTTATCCCAAGGTTCTATCCAATGAATGTACTTACGGGCAATATCATCCCAAAAGTGCTCAATACTCTTTTTGTCAGAATTATTCATGAGTAACCTGCTCTTTAGCGATTGCTTTAATAATTGCCGAAAAATCCAGCTGCCCAAAACCTGCTTCATTAAACTGCTCGTAAATTGCAGTTGCTTTGGCGGCAAGAGGAGTCTCCACATTCATTGCAGTAGCAGAACTTTGACTTAAGTTCAAATCCTTAAGCATCATAGCCGCGGTAAATCCTGGTTGATAGTTATTATTAGCCGGAGTATGGGACAATATACCAGGGACAGGCGCATATTGGCTCATTGCCCAACATTGTCCTGAGGAATTAGTAACGACCTCAAATAATTTTTGTGCCGATAAACCAAGATGTTCAGCCAAAACAAAAGCCTCAGAAACGGCTATCATTGAAATACCCAAAATCATGTTATTACAAATCTTGGCCGCCTGCCCGCTACCAGCAGGTCCTGTATGGATTATTTTTTTCCCCATGGCAGCCAATATCGGCTTTGCCTTTGCAAAAGCATTCTCCAAACCACCCACCATAAAGGTTAAAGTGCCTGCCTGTGCGCCAGCTACACCACCTGAAACAGGGGCATCAACAACTAATAATTGTTTCAATCTTGCTTGTTGGTGGATTTCACGACTACTGGCAACATCTATTGAGGAGCAGTCGATGTAGACTGTTTGTGATTGGGCAGTGGCAAATAATCCCTCATTACCTAAACAAACCTGGTGTACCTGTTGGCCTGTTTGCAACATGGTAATGATAATTTCCTGTGCAGATGCAGCCTCTTGCAGCGTCTTTGCAATGTAGCCACCCGCTTCCTGTAAATGATTAAGTGCTGACTGCTGAAGGTCAAAACCCGTGACTGCATGACCTGCTTTTAATAAATTAATCGCCATGGGCAAACCCATATGACCTAAACCGACAAAACCAATTCGTGCCATTATTTTCTCCTGAAAAAACGGGGGCGAAGATCCACTTACTTATGAGTTGGCATAGTAAACGCACTTTCATCAAGACTGGTCACTGGCCATTTACTGGTCACCGTTTTGCGTCGTGTGTAAAAATCAATACTTTCCTTACCATGCATGTTGGTATCCCCAAACGAAGAGCGCTTCCATCCACCAAAAGGATGACTGGCAATAGGTACAGGAATAGGAATGTTAATACCTACCATACCCACTTGAACTTGCTGGCTGAATTCTCGCGCCGTATAACCATCTCGCGTAAAAATAGCCGTGCCATTGCCATATTGATGACGGTTTACCAAGCTCAAGGCTTCATCAAAATTAGAGGCGCGTAACATGATTAAAACAGGCCCGAAAATTTCATTTTGATAAATGGACATCGACTCAGTCACTTCATCAAAGAGGGAAGGACCAATGAAGTAACCTTCAGGATAATTTTTGTGCTTAAAATTACGCCCATCAATAACTAGTCGAGCGCCTTCAGCAACTCCCTTATCAATAGCAGCAAGCACGCGTTGCCTATGCGCACTGCTAATTAAAGGCCCCATATCGGTGCCAGATAGTTCGCCATTATCAACGCGTATGGCATTTATAAGCGGTGTTAATTTATCCAGTAGTTTTTCTGCTGTATTTTCCCCAACCGCCACCACGGCAGAGATAGCCATGCAGCGTTCACCGGCCGAACCGTATGCTGCACCGACAATAGCATTCGCCGCTTGATCCAAATCCGCATCAGGCATTACGATACAGTGATTTTTTGCGCCACCAAACGTATGCGCTCGTTTACCTTCTGCCGTTGCCTTCGTATAGATAGCTTCAGCGACAGGCGTTGAAGCAACTGCCGTAAATGCCTGAATATCGGGATGCGCTAGCAAATAATCAACCACATCCTTATCTCCATGGATACAATTGGCAACACCATCAGGTAGTCCCGCCTCTGTTAAAAGTTCTAATAGACGAACTGAGGCCGATGGGTCTTGCTCAGAGGGCTTTAAAATAAAGGTATTGCCGCAAGCGATGGCAGGGATCATCATCCAAACTGGCACCATCACAGGAAAGTTAAATGGAGACACGCCAGCACAAACCCCCAGAGGTTGTCTCAATGTGAAGCAGTCAATATGGTTGGATACCTCCGCTGAAAAATCACCTTGCAATTGAGTAACCAAACCACAGTGAAATTCGACTACTTCAATAGCACGAGCGACAGAACCCTTGGCATCATCCAGTGTCTTCCCATGTTCGCGCGTGACTATTCGAGCCAAATCAAGCTGATGTGTTTCAAGAAGCTCTCGGAATTTAAATAACACACGTGCTCTTTTTAAAGGAGTGGTTTTTGCCCAAGAAGGCCATGCTGCTTTTGCAGTTGCAACTGCTTTGTCGCAGGTTTCTTGATTAGCAAAATAAACCTGCCCTATCGCTTCCCCTAGCGCAGGATTATAAATCGTATGCGAATTGGAAGAAGTGGCAGTCCATGGTTTACCTCCAATGTAATGAGGTACAGTATAGCTCATCTTGAAAACTCCTTTTAAGATGTAAAATTACTCAGCGTAAGTGCTTAGTAATACTTGATAGAAGCGTTTATCCTCACCAACCTGGGAGCTACGGGTTTCGACTATTTCAATGGTGGCATGTTCCCCAGCCTTGGATAGGGCGTTTGCAATCGCTTCACTTATACCAGCATCTGAAGAGCCAGTGTAATCTCCTGTTTTTATTTTCATGTCTTGTCCTTAAATAAAAAACTCAGTGTAGCATGAAATATGCATTGAATATCTTTGTCAAAATAATCTAGAAGAAATTGTTAACTACAAGGATTTATTTAATAATAAACAATCGATGCAGGCAAGGAAAAAAGGAACATGGGAAAAAAAACACTATTGCGCCTGGCCGAAGGCACTAAATTTCCTGAATTTGAGAGTGAATTAAAGGAAGAAACTGCTAACCCTCATAAAAACTCAAAGCTCCCTTCAACACTAAAGGAAAATTTAAAAAAAATTATTGGTGATTTTGAGGTAGAATATTACCCGAGGGTTCCTAACTTAAAACGTAGTTATCAACGGCGTATTGATAGCTTGCATCACTCTTTTTTATATATTCTGGAAACGATTCCTGCTTTTACAGCCAAAAAGCAGGCATTGGAAGAATATCTTTCATGGTGTAAAGCATTATGTCCTCTGCCTGATGGAGAACCCATTGATAAATATCAGGAAATTCTTGCGAAATACACGGGGCTGCTAGTTAATGCACTTGCCGATTATTATCCCTATAAAGTAGGCACCCACAATAAAGTTAAATTAGCAACAGAACTTTTAAATAAGTCAGAGCAATTTGTTATTATGAAAGAAGGGCGAGCTGATATAGCAACCCTCATACCCCTAAAGGTCAATAGTGAAACAGAATATGTTTTGCGATGGGAAAAGCGCTTACCTCCTTATCTGGAGGAAACTTTTCAGGAATTTACTGCCATAAAGCAAGAGAAATTAATTACAACGCCTGCATGGTTTCGTGATTTATCGTCTCTAATGCAAATTTATTTGCATTCTTGTATTCCGGAGTATGTAGTCATTGAATCGAATGAAAAAACCCTTGAAAAACTTAAATTTTCCTTAAATCAATTCATGCTTAAATGGGATGAAATTAAACCTCAACATCATCTGACTAATGATTTAGAGGCTATCAGGAACAATAAATTTCCGACCTGGTTTACCAGTCTGCCTCGCCACGATCAGCAATTGCTTAAACTATTTTGTGATGCCAGGCTCAGTGTCCATGAAATTGACTCTCAATTAATCAAATTTAGCAAACAAATTAAAGAATGGACCGTTAAGTCAACTCTAGTGCCAATAAAAAACAATCACTTTAAAGCGCAGGATTTAGAAATCCTGCGAAAGCTTCCTTACTGGTTTGTGGTTCTAGAAGAATATGAGCAACAGTTTCTTAAAAAAGCGTTAGACAGTCACGAACGCCTGGAGGATGCAATCTCATTTGCACCCAGTCGTCTGCGCCGCATACCATTAACAGCAAATTTATGCGAAAGTAACTGCTTATCTTTCACCAAAGAGGGAACAATTGTTAAAAAATATCCTTCTCGAATTCGTTCCAGTCATTTGGCTTCTCGTGATGTGATTAAGCTACCCCCGCAAGTTAAAAAGCTTCACGCGTCGCGTAATTTAGCGAGAATCATTAGCACTGCTGAAGCGAAGCAACCTATCCTAGCACAAACCTTAATTAGCCCGATTAAGTTACTTGATAGCCGTATGCCTGATTACTATCTGGATCAAGAGCGCCAGGAAACCATAGGCAGTTTTCAGAAAGAAACCAATCGCATTATTTTATCCACTAATCATCCTCTTAACATGGCAAAAAAATTTTACTATACTCAAGCCGATCATCCTGCTTGTAGGGCTGTGTATAACATGGTCCAGATTATTCTTTTAGTGAATAAAGTACAGGAACTGGATCTCTCCTGGGATTTAAAAAAAATTGAGCAAGTCATAGCGCAAGCCTTTACCGAAGTTGAATATAACCATGACAATAAGAAAACCTCTTATTTTTCATTAGAAATGGATGCTAAAAGCGAGCTGATTAGAAAAAATTTGGTCGCTTTGTTTGATGAAAATTACCCTTTGCTTAAATCATTTCCTGGCTGGCAGCAGTTGCTTAGCCAACATTTGCACTTAAGAAATGTTTATACAGAAAAAGAAGAACTAGGCAGTTACTTAACTAATTTACTGGATTTACAGAGACTTGCGGAGGAGTATCATGCGGTATTGAATTCCTCTTATGGTACTGCGACTGTTTTTGATTATTATGGAAGAGAACTTTTTTTAGCCTCCCTCGAGAATCTTTTATTCATGAAAGCACAAGGCAGAACAACAGGCTCTTGTGTCAGCGGCAAAGATCGTAAAGAAATTGAAATAGTACATACATTAGCAATGCTACTGTATCGAGACCAAAAAGGACGATGGCCTAGTATGAAAGATGAAGGGCATGATCGAGCAGATTTTGTGGAACTTGTAGCAACCATAGTCGTTTCAGGTCATGGTGACGAACTTGCAGGACAAAATGCGCCAGGTTCCGATGGAATTAAGACCCCTGAAAATTACTGGCCAGCAGATATAGCCGAAGCTATTCGCAAAAAAGCAGGCGAACAGGCGCTTCGCAATAGCGATATTTTAGCCACGAATAATGAAGTGGGACGTATTGGAAATTTACCTGGCTTAGTAGAGCCTGGGTTAACAGAGTGTGTACTGGCAAGCCTGAAGTTACCCTCAGAACAACGTCAATTTATACTCAATGAGCTTGCAATATTATGTGGCGAACGAAAATTTTTACGTAAGAAAACCTGGAAACTCCCTTTTATTTCATCACCAGCGCCAACGGGATTTGAAGAAATTAAACCGATCTTACGTAGTCCTGGTGATGACGACACCGCTTGTATTTATAAACTTGCTCAAATTATTTTTGAAATTAGAAAACGACCTTCGGAGAGTTGGACGCGAGCGCCTGAAATTCAGAAGATTTATAAGGCTCTGCTTGATTTATGCAAGGAAGAGTCTCAAGAGAAAGCAAAAGATACTATTAATCTTTTAGTAAAAACAAAAGTGATGGCATTTAGCTCGAATTCTATGTACTCACAGTAGAGGATGTGATAGTGAGTGAGTTTTGGATTTTTGCGTTAGTAGGGTTTGGTGCTCAGCTAGCTGATGGTGGCTTAGGAATGGGATACGGCCTTATCAGTATGACTGCACTTCTTACCTTCGGTATCGCTCCACCACTGGCAAGCGCCAGTGTTCATGCTGCAGAAATTGTTACCACCGCCATTTCAGGTCTGTCCCATATGATGTTCAAGAATGTTAATCTCTCACTTTTTCGTCGTTTAGCCATCCCCGGGATGCTTGGTGGTATTGTCGGTGCACAAGTCTTAAGTTTTGCTCCTATCAACATTATTAAACCTTTTATAGTAAGCTATTTACTGATCATGGGGATTTATATTTTGTATAAATCCTTTCGCAAAACTGAATTATCCGAAAAGATTTACGATTACCTGGTTCATACTTTATTGAAACGGGAAAAACCTGCCGCAAAAATGCCTCGTTTAATTACCTTGGGTTTTGTTGGAGGTTTTTTGGATGCAGCTGGTGGTGGCGGCTGGGGATCGATTGTTAATTCCACGCTTTTGGCTCAAGGTGAATCACCGCGTTATACCATTGGTTCGGTTAATTTAGCTGAATTTTTAGTCACCCTGAGTATAACTGCCGCCTTTTTTGTCACTATCGAAATTACCCAATGGTATGCTCTTTTCGGATTAATAGCAGGAGGGGCTATTGCCGCACCCATTTCAGCGTATATGGTGCGTATTTTGCCTGCCAATCTGCTCATGATTCTTGTTGGTAGCTTAATTATTGGTCTTAGTCTGCGCTCTTTTTGGCTCTTTATTTATTAAAATTCTGCTTTTAGTATTTTTACTTTCCAATTGCTCAATAAAAAATATTTTTATATAGTGATTATCTTCGTCAAGTAATTATTGCATTTGAAGTAAGCAAAGGAAGTGCTATGCCATCTGATATTGAGAATGACATTTATATTAATGATCCACCCCCTCCCTATGAAGATCCTAAATCTAATACCTTAGCATCATCGTATTACGAACAAGAAAACAATTATCTTAAACAAGAGAACGAGCTTTTAAAAAAGGAGCTTGCATTATTAAAACGGGATAACCTGCAGCTCAAACAAGGACATAGCGTATTAGAGGAACATATTCAATTATTAAATTCTCAGATTCACTTGATAAAACAAAACAAAGAGCAGTTAGACGACAATTATGCAATACTTCGAAAAAACCATGTATTATTACAACGGGAAAATAGCGACTTACTGTGTTGGTTGGCCTTAGCTACTGAACGGGAGGAGCAGACACTTCTTTATCTTCAAACACTAGAGGCTTGTGCATTAGCTCTTAATGATTCACCGGAAATTGATACGCTGCGTCTTAAGATGCAAGAATTGGAAACTACCCTGCAGGCACAGAAAGGAGAATTATCCGCAGAAATCGGCAAACAAATAGATGAAAAATCGCAACTCATTCAGGAAAATATTCTCGAACTGTTTAACCAGCTCATTCACGGGGAAGTCTATACTCAGTTAGTCAGTGAGCTCGAGCTTAAATTAAGTACAATTATCCATCAAGAGCAAGAAACTTTTTTTAATGAAATCTCTGAAAAATTGACAGCCACCCATGCGTTAACCCAACAATACCTAGATGATAAAACGAAAAAATTAATAACGCTTAAACAAATACGCGAAGACGAGAAGAGTAATTTATTTTACAACACCAGTTATATTGCCTTATGGGCAAAAATAATTGGTGTGATTTCCATCTTTAGTCAATTAGTTGAGAAAAAGGCAGGCACTGGAAGAAAAATGGTTGAGCTTTCTTCGTCCATGATTGGTGGTTTACTGGGCAGCGTTCCCATTGTCGGGGCTTTATTGGATACAGTTGCCTCTTTTACCTTAAAAGAATTAGGCGATGGAGTGATTGATTATTTTGAAGATAAAAGAATACAAAATATTCTGGCTATTTTGCAAAACCCGGATCATGCAAAGAAAATGGCTGAATTATTTGCTCGGTTTTTAACGCTGCGCTATCAAAATGAAATTCAATTCTGGGATCCTAAAACCATCAAACATGCAGCAACGATGTACAGTAATCAAGTCTATGAACTTTCCACCAGTGGAAAAATTAAAGACTGTAAAACTTCTTCACTGGAAGAAAAAGTTGAAGTATTTCTTAATTCACTTAAAACACTTAGCGAAAAAGAAATTATTTATGAGAGTAATAAAGAAGAGACAGCTACTCTCTCCACAACAACCTCCAGTCCGAAAATAAAATTGCAGCTAGGCAAAAAGTCAATTAAAACCAAGGTGCAAGAACAAACACAAACATTACGCCTAAAAGTTAATGACGCAGAGCGTTTGTCAGTATTTGCTAAAGTCCAGCTACAGCGTGTCCAGGAAGAGTCATATACACAGCAAAAACAAATTGCTGCGTTACAGAGTGAATTTGCTTCTTTTAAAACCCAAGCTAGGGAGGAGTTTGATGATTTTAAAACAGTAATTAGCGGTTTGCGAGAGATCATAGCAAACTGGTTGACACCTCCTATTGATGCAAAAAAATCGCCAGAAGAAACCAATGCAATCAAGCCAGCTCATCCTTCTGGCTCAAAAGGGTCCCCAACGCCAAGAGGACGACCCAAATCCCAAAAGGTGAATTCTTTTATTAATTTTTTTAATAAAGACAAAAACGACGTTGTAGATTCAAAACTTTCAAAATCAGATTCTTTTTTCTATTCTACTGAACGATAGAGCGCTTGGAGTTGCTTTTATATCTCCATAATAGTGTAAAATAATTCACCATACTATTATGAATATATTCTCACTCCAAAAGATGCTCTAACCCATAATATAGCGCATCCAAATTTTTAACCTTTTGGCAGGCCAAAATAATACCTGGCATAAAAGAAATTCTATCAATGCTGTCATGCGTGATTGTTAAAGTTTCGCCGGTAGTGCCAAAAATTACTTGCTGGCGAGCTACTACACCTGGAAGACGTAAAGAGTGAATATTAATGCCCTCATGAACTCCTCCACGGGCTCCCTGGATTAATTCATGCCCCTTGCCAGATGGAGGATTTTTTTTACGAGCCCTGGCTATCATTTCTGCTGTTTTCAGTGCAGTGCCTGAAGGTGAATCAAATTTGTGTGGGTGATGTGTTTCAACAATTTCTACGTCGGGTAACAACTTTGCTGCCTCAGCAGCAAAGCGCATCATTAAAACAGCAGAAATTGAAAAGTTGGGAACAATAATGCCACCCAATCTCTCATTCTCACAATAATCCTTTAGTGTTTGAATTTGCTCTGTGGTTAAGCCACTTGTTCCAATGACAGGATGTGCTCCACTTTCAATAATTGCAAGGCTATTTTCATAAACACAATCGGCACGAGTTAAATCGACTACAATATCCGCTTTAAGCGTAGTAATAGACTGACGCAGATTATCATGGCGTGTTAATCCACCCACCAATTCAAAATCAGGATGATTTTTAATGGTTTTACACGCAAGCTCCCCCATTTTACCACGGGCACCATTAACAATTATACGAATAGTCACGCTAACTCCACAAAATGCTTTTATTCTGATAGGACAAGATCATACTATTTTGAATTAATTTCACTTTATTATCTTCCGCAAATTACCGTCCTCGTGAGCAAAGCGAGGGATTCTCTGCAGATAAAATCCCGCTCTTTGAACGAAAAGATCCTTCGCTTTGCTCAGGATGATGCCTTTTTGTTTATTAGATGGGCTTGTTCTTTATTTAGATAAAGTATAATTTGTTCTGTTTATTCTGACTTTTTTTTCTCTTCTTTGGAAGCACCTTCTTTGGAGGCTTCAGCATTCTCCTGTATGACGCGGATTGCCCAAAAAGAAGCAGGAATCCAGCCAATAATGGTCGCTTGCATCACTAAAGCAACTATAGCGCCACCTGGATTATCATCAAGCAGCAGAATAACCCAAGGGAAAAAAATAGCAAGAAATGTCCAAAAAAGTCGACTAATCATTGCCAATTACCTACCTATTATTGATAAAGTTTAATAATACGATTATTTACAGTATATCCTTCTTTTTTGAATTTAAAACATCAACGTTACGCTTGCAAATAAGCATTAAACACTGTACATTGGATGCGCATTTCACAAGAACCTGTTTTCTTTATATATGGCAAGATACAACGCGTATAATCATTCTACCTGTAGTGTAAAACAGTGTCGTCTTCACGCCCACTTTGAATTTTTCGGAAAAAGGTAACAGCATGAGAAGGCAAGAACTTCATCCACGCACAGCAACAATTAATAAAACTCAAAAAAATAAATCCAAAAAAGCCCGGAATGAAGCGTTATCATGGCTGGCAGCTACGTTTCCTCAAGCTTTTGACAATACCTTGCGAATTCGTCCTCTAAAAATAGGCATTATGGATGATATATTAGCCGTAGCCAGTAAGGCAGCAGCGTGTGGTATTTCCAAAAGTAAATTACGTGAAGCGGTTGTTATTTTCACCCGACGGATTGATTATTTAACTTGTCTTAAAGCACGGGAAATGCGAGTTGATCTGGCAGGGAACCCTGTTAGCATAGTCACCGAAGAAGAGGCTGAAAGAGCTGCTGTTAAAATTAAAAAACGGATCGAAAAAAGCGTACGCAACGCCCGCAAGCAGTCTCCAGTTAAAACAACTGCAGTTTATTCTAACGTCAAATTTTCTACTCAAACACAAGACACGACTATGCCTTATTTCCCGGAGCGTGCACCGGCCTTCAGCGCACAAAATCCAATAGCACCGACACCTCGTGCTGCTGTTGTGGTAAAGCATAAACCCTCAAGATCGTTTGATCCTGATGCGGTTGCCAGATTAAAAGAAAAATTAGGCTTATCTCGAAAAGTACAAGAACAAGAGACATAACCGATCAGGTGAGTAATTGAGAGGCTTGGCAAACGATCCCTATTTCGTGCAAGATGTTCCCAATAAGGTCCTTTTCAATTGGGCTTAATCTATTGTCAAGAGGCCATGGAATAGTACAGTAAGAAGACTTCCCTAGACTTTGATAATCTGCATACAGTTAGTACCACCGGGTTTACCAATTTTATGTCCGCGAGTTAATAAAACAAACGTACCCTTGATCAGAAAGTCCATTTGTATCAGAAAATTAAACACCTGCTCATTCACTGTATCGTCTTCTAAACGATGATAATCCAGATAAATTGGGAAAACATTATTAACCAAACTTAACTTGCCCACTGTACGAACATTCGCTGTAACTGCATAAATGGGTACAATACTCTGCTGACGAGACATCCAAATGGCTGTTGCGCCGGACTCAGTGAGTGCTACAATGGCTTTAATTGGAAAGTGATTGGCTGCATGCATCGTAGCCATCGCAATGGCTTGATCAGCACGTTGGTAATGACAACTTTCATTATCCACATTATAAAAAAAGCCGGCATGCTTTTCCGCGCTTCTGCAAATACTATCCACCATTTTAATCACTTTAACCGGAAATTTGCCAGTTGCTGTTTCAGCAGATAGCATGACCGCGTCAGTGCCATCCAGAATGGCATTGGCAATATCCGAGACTTCTGCTCGCGTAGGTTGTGGTTGGTAAACCATTGACTCCATCATTTGCGTTGCAGTAATGACAACTTTGTCCAACCGTCTGCTCTGCTCAATAATCTTTTTCTGTATAGCAGGGACTTCTGCCGGACCAATCTCAACCCCCAGGTCACCACGAGCAACCATAACGGCATCGGTGGCATTAATAATTTCTACTAAGTGGTGTAACGCTTCTGTACGCTCTATTTTGGCAATAATAGGAATCGCTTTTCCCTTCATTAAATCTCTGGCTTCCTGAATATCCCGGGCGTCTTTTACAAAAGAAAGGGTAAGATAATCCACTTGCAAATCAATCGCTGTTTGCAGATCTTTTTTGTCTTTTTCAGTTAATGCTCTGGCAGCAAGCCCGCCTCCTTTGCGATTTAAACCTTTATTATTGCGTAACACCCCGCCTTCAATAACCACACAATGAATTAAAGGTGGGGCTATAGTCTCTACCTTCAGTTCAATTAACCCATCATCTAATAACAGGTGATCACCCGCGGTTAATTCATAACATAAGTTAGTATAAGCAACAGAAACAGATTGCTCATCACCTAATTCCTGGCTGGAACAATTTAAAGTAAAGTATTGTCCGTTTACTAAAGTAATTTGATTGTCTTTGAAACGACCAATACGCAGTTTAGGACCCTGTAAATCAGCTATAATAGCCAAAGGATGATTAAGTTCATTGGCTATGGCTCTGGCCTTTTCCACGATATGAAAGAGATTGCTATCGGCATGAGAAAAATTAATACGCAATACATTGACGCCGGCAGCAAGCATCGCTTGTAATATTGACGCCTCACTACAAGCAGGTCCCAAAGTTGCAACAATTTTAGTTCGACGAAGCATCGGCACGTTCTTCCAAGATAGCAACAGCAGGTAATTTTTTTCCTTCAAGAAATTCCAGGAAGGCCCCACCACCAGTGGATATATAGGAAATTTGCTGTGTTAAATCATACTGATCGATAGCAGCCAAAGTATCCCCACCACCCGCGATTGAAAAAGCATCACTGTCGGCAATAGCAATTGCCAAAGCACGTGTACCATAGGCAAATTGGGGAAACTCAAATACTCCTACTGGTCCATTCCAAATAATAGTCTTTGCTTCTTCAATGATATCTACATAACGACCCACTGTATCAGGTCCTATATCCAGAATCATATCATCACTGGCAACACTGTTTAAGGACTTGTTAAAAGCAGGACAACTATCACTGAAGGATTTCCCCACGACTACATCGGTAGGTAATGGTATCTCACACCCTTTTTCTGCCGCCAGAGCTAAAATGGCACGGGCCTCTTCAATTAACTCCTCTTCGTAAAGAGACACACCAATTTCATAACCCTGTGCTTTAAGAAAAGTATTGGCAATACCCCCGCCAGGGATTAAATAATCCACCTTTGTTACCAATTGTTTTAGCAGAGTAAGTTTACTTGACACTTTAGCTCCGCCCACAACGGCAACAATGGGTTTTTCTGGCTCTTTAAGCACATGCTCCAATACTTCCAGTTCACTCACCAAAAGAGGGCCCGCTACCGCAACTGGAGCATATTTGGCTACGCCGTGAGTTGACGCTTGCGCACGGTGCGCTGTACCAAAAGCATCCATCACAAAAATATCACAGAGACGGGCCATTTTTTTTGCCAGAGCATCATCATTTGCCTTTTCACCCACGTTAAAACGCACATTTTCGCAAATTACAAGCTCCCCTGGACTTACCTCTACACCGTCCAGATAATCGGTAACAAAACGTACAGGATAATCCAAACTGGCAGCCATATAATCTGCAACAGGCTGTAAGGAAAAACGCTTCTCAACCTTGCCTTCTTCTGGTCGGCCCAAATGCGACAAGACCATCACCGCAGCATTTTCATCCAAGGCTGCTTGCAAAGTAGGTAAGGCTGCTCGCAAACGCTGATCACTGGTAATGATGCCATCTTTAATAGGAACATTTAAATCTTCGCGAATCAGCAAGCGCTTGCCGCTCAAGCTGGTTTCGCACATTTTAAGTAGATTCATTTAGCTATCCTTTAACGATTCATCATATATTGAGCGGTATCCAGCATCCGATTGGAAAAGCCCCACTCATTATCATACCAGGCCACAACTTTCACTAAATTACCAAGCACCTTCGTTTGCGTCGTATCGAATACTGCCGAAGCAGGATAATGATTAAAATCACAAGAAACCAATGGGTCATCATTAATATGCAAAATGTTATTTTTTGCCTGACGCATGATAGTGTTCACTTCATCAACAGTAGTTTCACGCTTGGCAATAAACGTTAAATCCACCACAGACACATTCAAGGTAGGCACGCGCATTGCAAAGCCATCCAACTTACCTGCTAACTCAGGGAGAACCAGGCCAACGGCAAGTGCTGCACCTGTTTTAGTAGGGATAATTGATTGCGTTGCAGAGCGAGCACGGCGCAAATCACTGTGGCTACCATCCAACAACATCTGATCCTTTGTGTAAGCATGCACGGTATTTACCAAACCATGTTCTATTCCTAAAACTTCGTGTAAGGGTTTAACGACTGGAGCGAGGCAATTGGTCGTGCAAGAGGCATTAGAAACGATAGTATCTGTTGCTCGTAACGTTTGATGGTTAACACCATAGACAATGGTTGCATCAGCATTTTTTCCTGGTGCTGAAATTAATACTTTTTTAGCGCCAGCATGGATATGTTTCATTGCGGCATCGCGCTGCGTAAAATGTCCAGTACATTCGAATACCAGATCAACATCCAGGTCTTTCCAGGGTAAAACATTGGGATCACGTTCTGCAGTAACACGAATAGCATGACCATCAATCACTAAATTATTGGCTTCCACTTGCACCTGACTGGAGAAACGGCCATGAGTGGAATCATAGCGGGTTAAATGAGCGGTGGTTTCAATGCCAGCCAAATCATTAATGGCTACAATGCTAAATTCATTCTGGCGCTTATATTCATAAAGGGCACGCAAAATACAACGACCAATGCGACCATAACCATTTATTGCGACTCGTATTGTCATACTACTCTCCGAAATTACCGTGATTCGTCCTGGCGAATCTGTTTTAAAATAGTGTTGTTAAGGTAGAAATTACTTGGTCTACAGTAATACCCAGATATGCAAAAGCATCTTTTGCTGGTGCTGACACGCCAAAGCGTCTGAGGCCAATCACTTTACCATCTAAACCAACAAATCGATACCAATAATCCGTTGCTGCGGCTTCAATAGCAACACGTCTACGTACAGCATTGGGCAACACCTGCTCCTGATAAGCAGCGTCTTGCATAAGAAAACGCTCACCACAAGGCATGGATACTACGCGAATTTTTTTACCTAAAGTCTGCATGTGTTGCGCTGCTGCTACTGCTAATTGCACTTCAGATCCTGTGGCTAATACAATTGCATCGGGACTACCCTGGCAATCTTGAAGAATATAGCCGCCACGCTTAATCAATTGCGCATGCTCTTTGTTATGTGATAGCGCGGGTAAATTCTGTCGTGATAATAATAAAGCAGAAGGTCCGTGATGATGCTCAAGCGCTTGTTGCCAGGCAACAGCAGTTTCCAATAAATCAGCAGGACGCCAGACCAATAGATTTGGGGTCATACGCAACATAGCGGCATGTTCAATGGGTTGATGCGTAGGCCCATCTTCGCCCAAACCAATTGAATCATGGGTTAAAACGTAGATAACACGTTGCTGCATTAAGGCACTTAAGCGAATCGCATTACGAGCATAGTCGGCAAACACTAAAAAGGTACCCCCATAAGGAATAATGCCCCCATGCAAGGCTAATCCATTCATAATGGCAGCCATCGCAAATTCTCTTACCCCATAAAAGAGATAATTGCCTGAGAAATCATTGACTGTAATTGCCTTGCTTCCCGACCAATCGGTATTATTTGAACCGGTCAAATCAGCTGAGCCACCTAACATTTCAGGCAGTAGTTTGGCAAACTGCTCAATGCATTGTTGAGAACTTTTGCGCGTTGCCTGCGATTTATCGTGCAGCCGACATTGCTCAATAAAAGCTTCCGCGTCTTTATCCCAGTTACCCGGTAAATCGCCATTAATCTGGCGCAGAAATTCATGATACTCCGTTTGATATTGCTGCTGGTAAGCATGACAACAAGCTAACCAACAGGCTTCGTCATGCTGTCCTTGCTCCTCATGATTCCATTTAGCATACAAAGAATCCGGTATAACAAAAGGAGGATGTGGCCAGTTAAAAGTTTCGCGTACTTTTGCCACCCCCTCTGCACCCAATGGGGCCCCATGAGTTTTTTCGCTGCCTGCAAATGGTGAACCATAGCCTATAATTGTTTTGCAAATGATAAGGCTGGGTTTTTTAGTTTCCTGGCGAGCTTGCTCTATAGCATGCTCAACAGCACGTGCATCATGACCGTCAATAGGACCTATAACTTGCCAATTATATCCCTTAAAGCGGGTTACCGTATCATCAGTAAACCAGGAGTCAACTTTGCCATCAATAGAAATGCCATTGTCATCATAAAAAACAATTAACTTACTAAGTCCCAATGTACCTGCCAAAGAACAAGCCTCATGAGAAATGCCTTCCATTAAACAGCCATCACCAACAAAGGTATAAGTATAGTGATTAACCAGCTCCAAACCTGGACGATTAAAACGCGTTGCTAAAACTTTTTCGGCAATGGCCATTCCTACTGAATTGGCAAGACCTTGCCCCAGAGGACCAGTAGTGGTTTCAACTCCCGGGGTATCCTGTTCAGGATGACCAGGAGTTTTTGAATTCAACTGACGAAAACGCTTTAATTCATCGAGACTTAAATTATACCCTGTTAAATGTAGCAATGAATAAAGCAGCATGGATCCATGACCATTCGACAAAACGAAACGGTCACGATTAAACCATTTAGGATTATTGGGGTTATGTTTTAAAAATTTAGTCCACAACACCGTGGCAATTTCGGCCATTCCTAAAGGCATGCCGGGATGTCCAGACTGTGCCTGTTCAACAGCATCGATACTTAAAAAGCGAATGGCATTGGCTAAATCATTGGTGTGGCTCATGCGTACTCTTATGCAATTTCATCAGGGACTCTATTGTCGCTCAGAAGGCATTAATCAGCAAGTTAGTGATATATTTAGTGTACTATTAATAAACAAAAAAAGGGAGCTGCCGTAAAAATTATGCAAATTTTACTTTTTGTCCATTTTTTGGGATTATTGCTCCTTTGTTAAATTAACTTCCAGGGTTGTATGACAGCAGTTCTGCGGAGATTACAATCTCAAATTGGCTATGCCATTGAAAAAAAAATTGGACAGACGTTACCGCAGTGGGGGTACAGTCATTTTTTGGCGAAACAGAGTGCAGGTTACTTTGAGCCACTTGTTCGCCATCATTCTGTTCTTAATTTTGAATACAGCGTTTTCTGTACAAAGCTTGCTAATGATATTCTTGCTATTGAGCATAACTCCACACCAAATTTAACAAATGAAGCGCTTGTAGAACGAATAGCAACAGCTTTAATCTTATCGGAATTGCTGGCTCATCTCTATCGTTATTATTTAACAGTACCAAGGGAAGTAGCGCGTTTAGAAGCAGAGCAAGCCATTTTTCGTAACTGGCTTAAAAAGGGCTATTTTCGCTTTTCACAACCCCAAACAGAGTCCGCGACACCCGGTTTCTTCGCGCAAAAAGTTCGAGAGAAAACTGCCGAGATAAACTGGGTCAGATTATTCGCTATCCGCACACGACGTGTGATTACTA
The DNA here is from genome assembly GCF_002240035.1 of Legionella clemsonensis. Classification (NCBI taxonomy): domain Bacteria; kingdom Pseudomonadati; phylum Pseudomonadota; class Gammaproteobacteria; order Legionellales; family Legionellaceae; genus Legionella; species Legionella clemsonensis. The sequence continues at coordinate 3,050,767 of NZ_CP016397.1, forward strand.
CTGCAATACTTATCCCCACCGTTAGGGATTTAAAATACTTTTATCAATTTGTTACTTATCTCGATCAGTTTGCACGCCCCACTATCGCCTATTTTTCCTGGCTGTTTTACATTCCCCGGTTGACAGTCAATTTGCTGCTGCTGTTGAAGCATTGCATCCCTGGTTACTGGATGAACAATGAAGAAAAAAAATTATCCTTGCTGACACGCTTGCAAGCGCAATTACAGCGACGTTGGTTTGAATTGGGAAACGATAGTGTCTGGCTGGTCGGCAGTCTTTTTAATTGTTTTGTTTTCACAGGGACTTTGGCTCCTATTGGTATGTATTTAGCTGTTGCGCTCGCTCTTTTCGATGCACTATGGGTAGGGCTTCGTGCCTATATTGAGTTAAGCCGATTAAAAGAGTTAGAACATTACTATCGAAAAAAAGAAGCGGAATTTAACGCCAACGAGCACCCCCAGGAAGAATTGGACGAGTTAAAGGAATATCGCCAACAATTGCAACAATACATTGATTTTGAATGGCAGCGATTACTCCTGAATGTAACGAGTGTGATATGCCTGTTTTTTGCAATGTGTTTAGCAATACCTTTAATTACCAACCCTGTTATTACTTTCATTGGGGCTGCCCTGGTTATTGCCATAACTATCATAATCTATCTAAATGTTCAGGTATTGGAAAAGCAACGGCCTGTCAATCCCATCATGAAGTTGGCCGCCCCCCAATATACTGAACTATTAAAAAATAGGGGGTTTTTCAAAATGGAAGATACGCTGGCTTCACCCAATCAAACCTCGCAAAGCGATCTCCGGCTGGAAGATTCTCTCTCACTAACCATCCTCAATCTAACTTGTTAATGGAGCCTTTGCTGATTCAGTGCTATGCTAGGATATTTGTCGCATGCGGAGTCCAAGTTAATGAATTTACCTTCCTTCACCAACATTGATCTTGATAATTTTGTAGCACGGTTAGATAAATTACTTCAAGCAAATTTAGAACAAATTGCTTTTATTCTTGAGCATACAAAAAAATTCACCTGGGATAATTTAATGTATCCGTTAGAAGAGATGGATGACAAACTTGAGCGTTTTTGGTCGCCACTATCGCATTTGCATGCCGTTATGAATTCACTCCCTTTACGTGAATGCTACCAAGCCTGTTTACCTAAATTATCAGCTTATGATGCGGCAATTGGCCATAACCATGCCCTTTACGAAGCCATTAAATCCATTGATCAACAACCGTTGGATAATACGCAGAAAAAAATAATTGACGATACACTACGTGACTTTGAATTGTCGGGCGTGGCCTTGTCTAAAGAAAAGAAAGCACGTTTTGAAGTAATTCAGACACGCTTGTCTGCCTTATCCAATCAATTTGAAAATAATGTTCTGGATGCTACACAAGCATTTAGTATTCATGTTACTGATGAAAAACGACTAAGCGGTTTACCCGAACATGCTATTCATACAGCCCATGAGCTGGCTACTGAAAAAAAACTGGATGGATGGGTCTTTAATCTGGAGTTTCCTTGCTACCTTGCCATCGTGAGTTATGCCGATGATCGTGCTCTGCGTGAAGAAATGTATCATGCTTATGTAACCAGAGCCTCTGATAAAGGCCCTTTTGCCGGGAAGTTTGATAACACAGACGTGATGAATGAAATACTTGCGTTACGCCATGAAAAAGCACAGTTGCTTGGCTTTAGCAATTACGCAGAGTTATCGCTTGCTACCAAAATGGCTGAGTCAACGACGCAAGTGCGTGATTTTCTCAATGATTTATCATCTCGAGCCTATTATCAGGCGAAAGAGGAATTTAATAAGCTGCAAGCATTCGCTGAAAAAAATTATTTGATTAAAGAACTTGCGCCCTGGGATATTGCTTATTTCTCTGAGAAAAAAAGGCAAGCGCTTTATGCGATTTCGCAAGAAGAGTTACGCCCCTATTTTCCCCAGGATAAAGTATTGTCAGGCTTATTTGCCATTGCTAAAAAACTTTATGGCATGAGCTTTGATGAAGTGAATAATGCGGATATTTGGCATGCTGATGTCAAATGTTATCGTATCTCGGATGAGAACCAGCAAATACGTGGTTATGTGTATGCCGATTTATTTGCACGACCTCATAAGCGCGGTGGTGCCTGGATGGATTCCTGCCAGACTCGCCGGAAACTTGCAGATGGCAGTCTCCAAGTACCCATTGCCACACTGACTTGTAATTTTGCGAAACCCTCTGCCAACAAAAAGGCAACCTTGTCTCATGATGAGGTATTAACCTTATTTCATGAATTTGGTCATTGCTTGCATCATATTCTAACTCGTGTTGATTATTTAAGTGCCTCTGGAATTAATGGTGTGGAATGGGATGCGGTCGAGCTACCCAGTCAGTTTTTTGAAAACTGGTGCTGGGAAGAAGAAGCCTTGAAATTACTGGCAGAACATGTCGACACAAAAGAGCCGCTACCCAAGGCGTTGTTTGATAAGCTATTAGCGGCCAAAAATTTTCAGTCAGCCATGGCAATGATGCGCCAATTGGAATTTTCTCTGTTTGATTTTCGCATTCATGAAGAATTTGATGCGTCCGACAAAGATTTTATAGCTAAGGTTTTAGCTGAAGTTCGCCAACAAACAGCTGTTGTTCCGCGAGTGGATTACAATCGCTTTCAACACAGCTTTTCTCATATTTTTGGTGGCGGCTATGCCGCGGGCTATTATAGCTATAAATGGGCTGAAGTTCTTTCTAGCGATGCCTTTGCGCGTTTTGAAGAAGAAGGTATTTTTAATGAAAAAACAGGGCGGGATTTCTTGCATACTATTTTGGAGGTAGGTGGCTCTAAAAAAGCAGCCGAGGCTTTTGCAGCATTTCGTGGCCGAGCAGCTACGGTGGATGCCTTGTTGCGGCATAATGGTATTACTCGCTAAATCAGGGCATAGCGTCTATGCTCTCTTTAACCTGGATTTGAAATGCCCTTTTTAAAATGGTTCACTTTATTTTGTCTTTCTTTTGCGCTTCCACATTTTTCTTTTGCTTTAACTGATTCGACTGCATCCCAACGATTTGCCAATCCTATAATTTTTGGTACAGAAAAAATCTTCTTTACCAAAATAAAACAATCAGAGCTGCCAGCACCTTTTGATTTTTTATTAACCCAGCCGTTAATGACTTTAGGATTGGAAAAATATTATCAGCGCAATAGTCAGATTAAAGTGATTCATGCGCAGAAAAATAGCAAGGAAAATACTTATTCTCGTACCATCCTGATGGTGATGGATAACAATAAAAAGCGTAATAACGTAGCGATTGCCCAGGCAGCGAAGCAAACCATTGTAGTTGAATTTGCTTTCATTACTATAAATTTTAATGCCTTGCCCCATGCTGTTATTGAAGGTGTATTGCACAGCAAAACACCTTTTGGCAGATTACTGACTTTGCATAAAATAAAAACAACAACTAGCAATAGAGTTTACTTTAAACTCCCTTGCACTGCACAATTAGCAGCCCTTATGAATTGTAAGCTAAATAATCCGCTTTACGGGCGGTTAAACACATTGAATCATGCAGAGAATGGCCAGTGGCTGGCTCGCGTCATGGAAATATTGCCGGCGATGCGGTGCACAAAGACAATTTGTCAACCTGCATAACGGATTATTCAGCGACTTGAAAAAATTTCATTCATTCCCATATTGATAACTGTGACTTGTGTTATACTATTAGTTGTACAAAGGGGGCGACCTGGCTTCGACGCGGGTTGCGAAACCTGAGGAGCATGCCGAGAAGGAGCACTCTCGTAAATCAGTCTCAATAAATATAAATGCAAACGATGAAAACTTTGCAGGTGAAGCTATCGCTGCGTAAGCTTTGATAGTGTAACCGCACCGTGCGCTGCCATAAAACCAGCGCCCCGTTGACCGAGCTCGCTTATCGGTATCGAATCAACGGTCATAGAAGATAAGCTCGCATCTTAGCCCGTCCCGAGTTAAGGTGTTAAATTAAGGGAATCGCCGTGTTTAATCCTGCCTGTCGGAGTGACCACGGTTAACTTAAAAGACAAGGCTACGCATGTAGAACCGATGGCAGAGGATTTGCGGACGCGGGTTCGATTCCCGCCGCCTCCACCATAACTTATTGATTTATATAATATAATTTTTTATGGGCACTATTTCAACACCAAAACTCTATTGCAGCTCTTAAGAACCCACGTGCTTATAGCCACTTGTCTTTAGGTCCACAGGTTTGGATAGTTTTGCATTAAAATTGAATGGTCACAAATGGGTCTAACCAGACTAGCGACAAGGATTAATAATGATTGATAAGTATACCGTAGTTAAAGTCCTGTATGTTACTTCATGTCTAAGCACTAGCACACAAGGTATAGATACCGAGCATAGTTATTTTAACTATCATTATTTTCTTGATTGAACCCTACTGGGACACAAGCTCTCTTTAATCTAAAAGCTTTAATTCTTCTATGTCTGGTGCATTCCTCATAATTTCTAATAAATTTTCTTTGCTTGATTTTGAGTAAATACTTAATAACCACTCAAACACTTCATATACATCTTTAAGAGGCTCGCGCGATTTATTTTTATATACACCAAAAAAATTTCTGGATGCTTCTTATAATCTAAGAGTTCATGATCAGAAATGGATATAGCGTCTATTATTGTTTTGTTACTATTGTTCAATTTGAATGTACCAACTACTTCCTTTCTAGCTTAAAAGCAACTGCATCGGTTAATATTCCTGTAACCTCATTGCCATCCTTATCAGGTATCACATAGTTTTGACCAATCTTGATTTGTTCAACTTTTGTTTCAGAAAAAGCGAGTGAAGGTAATATTGGCTCGAATGTTGAAGGCGGTCCTGATGAATGTCTATAGAGTCGAGAAGCAACTCGAGATCGAGATGCCTAATTTTAGCATCATAACTATCCCTTAACCTGTGAAATATTTTTCCACATGCGTAAGGGGGTCACACGTAAGGGGGTCACATGCGTAAGGGGGTCAGATCTTGCTTTTTGCCTCTATCCTTAAAAGACAGCGACCCATAGATTTAATTCTTGATAATTATTTCCGGATGTATTAATTTTCTTGTAAAGGAATTAAGTAAGTCCAGGATTAGCAATGGTAAGACCTTTGCGCATTGAGTTTGCTGGTGGGCTCTATCACATTACCAGTCGAGGGAATAGAAAAGAAGCGATATATTTATCAGATGAAGACAGGGAGAACTTTTTATCTGTTTTAGGTGATGCTTGTTTAAAATACCACTGGCTATGTCATTCGTATTGTTTGATGACAAATCATTATCATTTACTCATTGAAACACAGCTTGGTAATCTGTCACAAGGCATGCGCTATCTAAACAGCATATACACTCAGAAATTTAATAAATCACACAAACGGGATTGGTCATGTCCTACAAGGTCGCTATAAATCTATATTGGTTGAGAAAGACAGTTATCTATTAGAGTTGTCGCGTTATATAGTATTAAATCCGGTTAGAGCAGGTATGGTTCAAAAGGTAGATGAGTGGCCTTGGAGTAGTTATTTAGCATTAAGCGGTAGGGTACCAGTTCCTTCATGGCTTACAGTTGACTGGCTCTTGTCATCATTTGGTTCTATAAAATCAGCTGCACTAATAAAATACGAACAATTCGTTAATGCTGGCCAATATAAGAAAAATCCGTGGATTGATCTAAAACATCAAATATACCTTGGTTCGGATGAGTTTATTTCCAGAGTAACTAGCTACGTTGACGCTACAGTTGATTTTACAGATATTTCTAAGGCTCCTATGCCCAATTTAATTAAAGGCTTTACAATTGAAGAATATGAACGAATGTCAGGTAATCGAGATGAGGCAATCTATAGTTCTTATAAAAGTGGATTGTATTCTATGAAAGAAATTGGAGAGTATTTTGGGCTTCACTACTCAAGAATTAGTAGAATTATAAAACAACATTATATGCAAGAGGCAAAAAGCAAGATCTGACCCCTATTTCGTGTGACCCCTATTTCATGACCCCTATTTCTTTCTACTGCTATTGGAGGAATACCTCCAAAGCAAAAACTGGCTCTAGTGGCCTAATCCTCTCCTTTTGGCTTCGGTTAAAAATAGGGGATTATCCCCCTCTTTATCAGTACTTGGGAGCAACCGCATTTAACAGTACTATAGTACAATATTTTGATAATTTGGTTTTAAAAAGAGTAACCCGTAATGTATGATAATCATGTACGCTTTAATGAACTGATGCAGTTTATTAGTAAAAACAAAACTATCAACAACTTTGTTAATCAAGTAAATGCGCATGATACTAATGCGCAGGCGTTATACAATGCCATCGAAACAGGTGATTTTGCAGCAGAGATTTTTAGCCATCCAGAATGTTCTTTATACTTGCTTTATTTAATTAAGGCTGGAAAAATCGATTTTGACACAGGTATCACGGTTTACGTCTACTTAATGGTTTTAATGCAATTTACACACCAAAACCTAGGGGGTCAGATCTTGCTTTTTGCCTCTGTCTTTTAAAGATAGCGAGGTTTTTTAAAGATAGCGAGCTAGGGATTTCATTTTTGATAATTATTTCGATTGTATTGATTTCCTTCAAAAGGAATTAAGTAAGTCCTGGTTTAGCGATGGCAAGACCCTTGCGCATTGAGTTTGCTGGTGAGCTCTATCACAGAGCCAGTCGAGGGAATAAAAAAGAAGCAATATATTTATTAGATGAAGACAAGAAAAACTTTAGAATTAGTAGAATTATAAAACAACATTATACACAAGAGGCAAAAGGCAAGATCTGACCCTCTATTTTTCATGACCCTCTATTTTTCGGGGTAAACAATATCTTAGCCAAATCTCTTATCAATTCCTCCACTTCTGTTTCTTACTTGATGGTGAGCGTACGTATATAGCCTATCTTTACGTTGCCTTCTAAAATTTAGTTGCTGTCTATTTGTTGAGCAATTTTTATAACAGCATCTGTAGTTTGCGTTGAATAATGCTTACTAGCACATTCAAGCTTTCTAAAAAATAGATCATCAAACCATTCTACAGTGTAAGTAAAGCCAAAGTTTTCATCTCCCATAACCTCAACAGTTGTTGTTTTACCGTTGACATCTTGGCGGACATCTTCTTTTGCTATAACAACAGAACCGTGACTGAGCTTAATGTTGTTTTCACTAAAAGAGCAATTTCCAACACTATTGTTTTTGAAAAACTGAATCACTCCTACCCATCCTTGCTGTTTTAAATAAGTTAAGTAAGGGGCAGCACCAATGTATTCATCAGCAACTGAAAATGGTACCGGCGTTGGCGTGTAAGCCATTTTTAAATCAGAACGTTCTTTTTTAGGTGAGTGCTTGTAGGATTAAAATCATTGCCGAAATTTTTAAAATCATGGGCTGCTGTGATTTTAATATTTAGAAGCTGCTCCGTAGAAGGATTGGTGGATTTAATATAACCAAATTTCTGAATGTCTTTTTTAACCTTAATTCGCTGATCTTTGGTTTCAGCATAACTTGCCATCTCTTTTTCTGGAATAATCTTTACTCCCGCATCAGGAGCTGGTAATTCCTGTTTCTCGAGATAAGCTCTTGTCCATGCCATGCGAGCTGCATTAATTTCTTCTTGTGTATCAGCATAAATTGGCAGAGCAGTTAGCGTCAATATTGCAAAAATTGTTTTTTTCATCATTTTTTCCTTTTTATGAAGCGATAATTAATCCCACCAACCATCATAGATACTGCAATCACCTACCGAGGTCATTACGTCTAGGCGTTCTTTCCCGTTTGGATAATAAAAATGAAATCCATTAACCCACCACTTATCACCTCGGCTAGAGTATGCTTCAGTAGCGTGATACACTGCTGCTCTCCAAGTATATTGAGTTCCTGTGTTTAGGATATGTAACGGTTTCGACCAACCCTCAGGAAAGTGATGACTCTCAACCCTCCAATAATAAGAATGTCCAGCATGCCATGTGACAGACTCATTAAACCCAAAACAATTGGCTCTGCTATGGGCGGTTGGACCCCAGACACCAGCATTAGATAAAGCAGGGAGAGTGACAAGAATAATACTTATCGTTTTTATTCACTTCATTGTAAAGGTAACTCCTGTTTTTTTATTAGAATTTTCCTTGTGCTGGTGGACTCTATCACCTACCAGTCGAGGAAAGAAAAGAAGCGATATATTTTATCAGATGAAAACAGAAAAACTTTAGTAGATTATAAAACAACATTATATACAAGAGGCAAAAGGCAAGATCTGACCCTCTGTTTTTCCAAGAGGCAAAAGGCAAGATCTGACCCTCTGTTTTTCGCTCCTCTTTTTTCCCACGAAAACAATGTGTTTTCTTATTATTCTAGGCCGCTAATTACTGCAACCCATTAAATTTAAGGAAAACTTAATGGGTTTCCTGATGTATTACCACGTAAAAATAAAACTTTTACCGGGTCATAACAAGACAAAGGTCTTAAAAGCAAGGCACCATTATTTGCTAAATTTTTCAGCAAAAGTGTAGCTTGCGGAAACACCGACAAAATTACTCGATACTTTTTGTCTAAATCGGGTATTGAAAGGGTGTGCGGATACTGTAGACATTTCCCTGTATTGAGTATGAAAATAATCAATACCAATGCTTAATTGATTCGTATAGGCAAAATCTATGCCTGCTCCAATTCTGCCACCTACTATTTTTTCCTGATTGTCAGTTTGTGAGCTGGACGCTGTTGCCAATTGGCGAAATTTTGAATTAGCGTAGGCTGCTCCTAAACGAGCACGTACTAACCATTGTTGATTAAAGCGGTATCCCGGTAATAAATCAGCCGTGAGATAATCCCTAATTCGCATAATATTCGTAAAACGTGTTTGGCTTAAGGTTACTCCAGGGCGATTCTTCACGGTTCCTGTCCGCTGAGGAAAATAGGTCCCTAATTCAGCGCCCAGATAAAAACCATGCATTGAGGTGCCCCCATAGCCTAGAAATACATCACCCATAAAAGTACTTTCATTTTGTGGAGGACTGTATATAGTAAACCCGGTAACCGGACTTTGAGTGGTTAATTTGAATCGGTCAAAACTTCCACCGATCCCGGCTCCGGCGTAAAAACCATCTTTTACATTCGCATAACAGAGAGTATTAAGAGAAATACCAATAAAAAGTACAGCAAACCGGTTCCAGTTTCTTCTTGTCATTTTTTTCCTTAAAAGTGCTATAAAAACTTTGAACTGAGATTATAAATAAACATACGATAGGAGTCTAATAGAAGAATGCCTTAAATGTTATCAATTAAAGTAACGTGTATAGTGAGTGATTTAGTATTTGGCTGTTGCATCACTGGCAGGAAAGGTATCTTTAATTTAACTTCAGCTCGACATAGCATAGCCAAATTTTCTTTAAGGGCATGGTTGAAGGTCATGCCTATATAATTTTTGTATTTAAATACTCTGGGAGCGTTTGTTGAAACAATTTTTAAAGGATGCACAGCTTAGTTTAACTGAGAGACCTGTTGTTCTTATTGCGAATGCCTTATTAGGTGGCTTCTATGGTCTCGTAGTTACATTAATTGCTTCTGATGTCGTTACTTTTTTAAACAGTAGTCAAATCGAAGAATTTATTAAAGACCAAGTAGAGCAATATGATTGTACTGTAGAAGATAATTACTCTATCTATTTTTCTGAAATTTGTTGTGAGTCTCCAATCGCCAAGAAAGCCCTAATATTAGCAGCTAAAATTTATGCGAATTCTACTTTATATCCTTCACCCCTTAGCACTTGGTCAATCGCAAGGAATGTTTGCATTGGTTCGCTGCTAGGATTTGCTATAGGTGTGGATAAAGCAAAGGAACTTGGACTGAGTAATAATCCGAATCGATTTAATTTTTCTTCTAAGCCACATACCAATTCATCTTCCAGTGAAGAATTAACTACCACACGAATAGGGCTTTAGTCCTTTCGTGTTGTATTAGGTCCCAATTCTAATTTCCACTCAATGACAAAGCTTTTATCCAGTGATTTGCTATATACATAAAATCTCCTGGCTAAAATAAGATATAAAAAGGACCTTATTGTCTCACTGCTTTTTCGCTATTTAACTTAACCTAAAATTTTAGAATGGAATGACTTTAATCTTAAAAATTTTCTATTCTTCTTCATTAATTCGAATATTAATAAACTGCCAAGGATCACTTTGATCAGAATGACTTGAATTGTTTCTGTCTCGCAGAGGAGTCCAATCTGTATAATAACCACCGACTTGGCCAAGATAAGGGTTGGCTATATTCAAGATATACTCATGGTCCATGTCTTCAGGTTCTGTAATTCCACGTTCTCGATTGTTAATTGCCCAAGCCATACCCGCTAAAACCCCGGCGGCAACTTGTAAGCTTGTCGCATTATTGTGATCCACTAATTTTCTAGCTTCATGGATGGTTAAATAAGAACCATACCAATAAGCGCCTTTTTTATTGCCCATTAACAACACCCCGAGCTCATCGTAACCATCAACTATATCGTTTAAAAGAATACGCTTTTCCTTTTGAGTGATGTAATTTCTTTGCACGAGCTCTTTTAAAGATAAAATAGCATCAGGACAGAGATGATAAGCATAATGAACTGTTGGTCTGTAATATACTTTACCCTCTTTGTGTAACGTTAAATATTCTGCAAGAGATAAAGACTCGGTGTGAGTAATTAAGAAACCGTTAATGGGACCAGAGTGAGGGGTCCAGGTACGGACTTGGGTCTCTGCTCCTGGCCGACTAAGGTATATGCCACAATTTGAACCAAAATTGTGATGGTTCGCATCAGGAGGCCAATGGCGCTCATGGCTTCCCCAACCTAGTTCAGCAGGTCGAACCGCTTCAGAAATTAAAGCATCTACTGACCATGTGTTTATAAACTCATTCTCTTTTTTAGCGTGATAGGAAATTTGTGTATCACGTTCAGAAATATGTATGGTTCTTATATCAAGATCGTGGGCCAATTGAGCCCATTCCACGGCTTTTTGTGGAAGAGCACAATCCAAATGATTATCGTTTGCCATGTTCCATAAAGCTTGTTTAAGAAAGTGGGAGACTAATCCAGGATTGGCTCCATGTCTTAGTACTGCGGTAGGCCCTTGTTTTTCAAGTTGTAAGGTAGCATCCCGCAACGCGTAATTAGAAAGTAGTTGGCTATTATCGCTATACCTTTCTTCCCAGCATTCAGCAGCCGCATCCAAATATAATAGTTTATTTAATTGGCAATATTTTATTAAATCAATACTGGACACGCCGACGGATAAGTTTAATAAAAAATCACCAGGTTTAAGAATAGAGGACAAAAGTTTTTGGTAGTTATTTTCTGTAACAGCAATTTCTTTGAATGAAACGCCATACTCTTTTGCCACATCTGCACCAAGATTATGTTTTGATAGGATAATAATTTGCGAGGGTTCTAATTTAAAATATTGAAATAAAAGAGGTAAAATTGCTTGGCCAATACTGCCGAATCCAAGAATTAGAATGTTATTTTTATAGCCTGTTTGAGTCACCGATTTAGCCATAATTACCCTTGAAAATAGAGGCTCTATTGATAATTATTTAAAGTATAGGTGTTTTACTAAACTCCAGAATTTTTATCGGTTTAAATTCAACTCCCTCACCTTAGTATAGTTCACAAAACAATAAGGTTGTTACCCGCAATAATTCAGCGTGCTGCCAATGCGTTTATTACTTTAGTTTTCTATAATATAGTTGATGGAAACAAACCACTAACAGGCTAAGGATTTACAGTTTAAATTACCCAGATTAACTTCATCGCACTCAATAAAAAGGGATTTAATAATGAAACGTTATGAAATGTATATTGATGGAAAATTTACTTCAGCCAAAAGCGGGGCTACTCGCGACATTATTGATCCCGGTAATGGCAAATTGATTGCAACCGTTCCAGAAAGTGGCAAAGAAGATGTTGTGGCGGCGATCAAGGCTGCGCGAAAGGCTTTTGATCAGGGTGAGTGGAGAAAAATATCCGCACTAGACAGAAGTAAATTATTGTTCAAAGTCGCAGAGTTGATTCGTGCCAATGCAAAAACCTTAGCAGAGCTTGAAACACGAAACTGTGGAAAACCGTTGACAGAAGCAGAATATGATGTGGTCGATGCAGCCAATTGTTTTGAATTTTACGCCGGCCTCGCTACTAAAATTCATGGCGAAACAATGTCGGTTCCAGCGAACTCTTTTAGTTATGTGGTACGTGAGCCAATTGGTGTGTGCGGACAAATTATTCCCTGGAATTTCCCACTCCTTATGGCAGCCTGGAAACTTGCTCCAGCACTTGCAGCAGGAAATACCCTCATATTAAAGCCTTCAGAACTGACACCGATAACGGCGCTTGAGTTATTCAAATTGATTGATCAATGTGAATTTCCCGCAGGTGTAGTGAATCTTGTTACTGGTCCTGGTGTAGAAGTAGGTGAAGAATTATCAACTAACTCGATGGTGGATAAAGTTGCATTTACTGGTGGAACAGTTACTGGGAAAAAAATAATGCAAGCCGCTACGGGAAATTTGAAACGAATATCACTAGAACTAGGCGGAAAAAATCCAAATATTGTCTTTGCGGACTGTGATTTGGAGATGGCAATTGATGGCGCTCTTTTTGGCGCTTTTGCCAATCAAGGCGAGGTATGCTCTGCTGGTTCGCGCTTGATTGTTGAGCGTTCTATTCACCAAAAAATAGTTAAAGGAATGTTGGAAAAAATTCCATATATCAAGCTAGGCCATGGTTTAGATCAAGGCGTAAAAATGGGGCCACTGGTTTCACGCACTCACCTCGAAAAAGTAGAAAATTATATTAAGATAGGGATAGATGAAGGTGCGAAATTAATCTGCGGCGGAAAACGCCCTAAAGGGGAAGCGTTTGAAAAAGGATATTTTTTTGAACCAACTATTTTTGATGAGGTAACGTCCACCATGCGAATCGCTCGAGAAGAAATTTTTGGTCCAGTACTCGCAGTCATCCCTTTTGACACGGAAGAAGAAGCCATTCAAATTGCAAACGATACTGAGTATGGATTAGCAGCCGCTGTATGGACTAAGAACCTTACACGTGCTCATCGCGTGACCTCTCAAATTCGTGCCGGAATTCTTTGGGTAAACCACTACCACCCCACTCATAATGAAATGCCTTGGGGTGGATACAAACAAAGTGGATCAGGTCGTGAGTTAGGTTTATATGGAATCGAAAGCTATCTTGAAATCAAGCAAGTGAATATTAATCTAGATGATGCACCAATTGGGTGGTACTAATGGATCGAATTACTATTAAAACACCCATACCAGGACCCAAATCAAAAAAATTGATGGAGGAGCGTTATAAACACGTTGCGCGAGGACCATTTCACACGACTCCCATCTTTGTGGAACGAACAAAAGGTTCGTTTATAGAGGATGTCGATGGCAATGTCTTCTTGGATTTCTCTTCTGGAATTGGCGTGATGAATATAGGACACTGTCCCCATGCGGTAGTCAATGCTATCCATGCACAAGCCGAAAAATTCATTCACACAAGTTTTAATATTCTCCCCTATGAAGGCTATATTAGAGTGTGTGAAAAATTAAACTATCACACCCCTGGCCGTTTTGAAAAAAAATCAATCTTGTTGAATTCTGGAGCGGAAGCTGTAGAAAATGCGATTAAGATTGCTCGTGCTTACACTGGAAAGCAAGCAGTGATTTGTTTTGATCATGCTTACCATGGTCGCACCTACATGGCTATGACACTGACAGCAAAGAATAAACCCTACAAGCATGGCTTTGGGCCCTTTCTTTCAGAAGTTCATCGTGCTCCCCTCCCGTATGAGTATCGTTGGCAGGGAAAAAATTGTGTAGAAGAGTGTTTCGATGATTTTTCTGAACTGGTTAATTTTCGCGTAGGCGTTGAAAATACTGCAGCAGTGATTTTAGAGCCCGTGTTAGGGGAAGGAGGATTCATACCCTTCCCAGTCCCCTTTTTACAAAAACTTCGTGAGTTTTGTACGACAAACCACATTGTTTTTATTGCAGATGAAATTCAATCTGGTTTTGGACGTACTGGAAATCTATTTGCCATGAAGACCATGGGGGTGGATCCTGACCTTACGACCTCAGCAAAGGGGCTCGGTGGTGGAACAGTGATCGCTGCTGTCACAGGGAAAGCGGAAATGATGGATGCTGCAATGGTAGGTGGGTTGGGCGGAACCTTTGGAGGAAACCCCTTAAGTTGTGCAGCAGCGCTTGAAGTATTTAAAATCTTTGAAGAAGGAAAACTTTTGAAAAATGTCGCTAACCTTTCAAAAGTCCTTCACTCCAAGCTTTCTAGTTTTAAAGAAAAATATACCATAGTGGGTGATTTTCGTGGTTTGGGTGTTATGCAGGCGATAGAACTGGTGAACGATAAAAGCACGAAGATACCCAATAAAGAAGCGGTGGATAAATTAACAAAATTTTGCCTAGAACATGGACTGGTAATTCTTGGCTGCGGAGGATACGGAAATGTAATCCGCCTTCTTATGCCCCTTTCTACTGAGGTAAATGATTTGGAAATTGGACTTTCTATCCTTGAAGAAGGCCTCAGGACATTATAAAAAAATCTAATCCTCTTCTTGTTGATAATTTTTGATTTAAATGTTAATATTTTGACCACTTAGACCGTTAATAGATACTTTAATGAAAAGAGGCCGACAAACACAAAGTAATGGTGCATCAATTTCGGAAGCTTGTTTTAACGATTTACTTAAACACCACTTAATTTCAGAAGAAATTTGGATGCCTAAGGAAAAAGGTAATCAGGCCGGTGTCATTCTCATTGATAAAAATTTTAGAAAAACCTTTGTAAAACGCTATGACCCACATGATTTCAATAATAATGAGTTAATTGATTTTGTTATTTTTACACTGGCAAAAAAATGTGGGGTACGGACTCCAGATGTAAGGCTTGCTTTTACCAGTGACTATGCCTATTTGTTGTCGACAGATATGAATTACTCAAAAAAGCCAGGTAAAAGCTATAGTTATCAAGATATTGATAACTTATCACATAGTGATTTTGACATAGATACCATTCATCAAGGTTTTTTTAAAAAAAGCGAAGCAATTTTTCGTGTCGATCAGATAGCAACAGCAGGATTATTAATTCTAAGCGTGGTTTTAAATTTAACCGATCTTAGTGATGCTAATCTAGGAATAGTCTTAAGTGAAACCACCAATCAAAAAAAGGCAAAAATAGCTTTAATGGACTTCAATTGCACAGACAAATCACTTCTGCAAGGCGAGCAAAATATATCATTTAAGCAATTTATTCTTGAAAAAGTAAGTTCTAAAAATCACTATTTGTTTGCTGTTGGCAAAACGCTTAGCGATTCCGATTATTATGCAGCTTTTGAGAAAATCTCCGCTAATTTTATGGACTCTCTAGAAGAAGCATCCGAGGTTGTTTCCGCAGCAAATAATGAGATAAAACAAAAAGATACGATGTCTTTTCTGTCTCTTTGGCAAAAAAATTTCGCCTTCCTATGGGATTTTGTCCGTCTTTCCAAGCAATCAATTATCGGCTCAAATTCTATTATTAATAATTAGTTAAACAAACTTATAATCATAAGGCCTGTCGAAATTGGTGGGGAGCATTTAGATTATTTACCGCTACCGATGCACCTAGCCGACAGAGATGCACTAAACATGCCTCTGTCGTTAAACAAAAACCGTTAAAGATGAGTATTATGAGGCAATCAATTTCATGATTCCTCAGTTTAAGCCAGGTGCGTGCTGTGTCAGAGCTGCTTATTTCGCGCTTGATGTAAGTACCCTTTGTCAGTGACTAAATGATTATGTCCCCATTACGTAGATAACTTGTGCTCCAACGACATAAGGTTCTATCATTTGAAGCACTTCAAAGAAGTTAAACTGTAAGTTCACATAGCTCAGCTTGCTTTTGTAAATCCTCAACTAGGGAAATAATACCCTCTACAGAGCGCTTCACCTCCCCTTTCGTAAAAGGATTGTAGGAATTAGTCGTATAAGCCGAATACATCATGGCCACTGGGAATACTACAGAGCGCATGGCTTGAAATGCCGAGTTACATAAGTAATTTGCCGTATCTAGAAAAAATGTTGGACTTCCACAATAGCCCGAGTAACCCAGGCAATAGGGGGTAATGCATAATATGCCTACAAAACCCATGATAGGGGCATAAATTAATCCCCCCAACCCAGCAAAAAAATCAACAAATATATTTCCTCCAAGCGACATACCCACATTAATATCGATGGGCTCCCCACTAAAAACAGACGGAACTGTCATTTTACTCCGTTCGATGTCTCGTGCGGTGTTTATAATGAGCTCACAATCAGGCTCTTTTTTTTGTAATTCTTCGTTTATAAATCGTGCTTTGCTTAAAAGCTCACTATAGAACTCATACTGTTTTTGTGCATTAAGTACTTTGTAATAATAAATTTCATTCATATCATCCATGGGTACACGCCAAGAAAAATGCTCCTTCTCACGAAAAATGGCATAGGTATTAAAAATTGCTTCTTTATCAACTGGTGCCTGTAAATGATCTCGATATTGAATTGAGGCGGCGGAGCCTATAACCGTCAAATAATAAGCCCATTGATCTTGGCAGATTGCAGCTAGCGTACTTTCTAAGTGTTTGCTAATACGATTGATTTTCGGTGATGCAAAAAACATATCTCTTCTCCAGGTTATTGGCTAAAAGAATTCATTAATGAATGATTTTCTTCTGATTCAACTTCTTCCCTTATCGTTCTTTTGCCAAGCGTTTGTTCTTTCTGATGTCTTGACTGATTCTCGCTATAGAAGTACTTTCTCTTTTTCTGCGGAAGGTTACTCTCCGAGAATGAATTTGATGTCTCCTCGCGCTCTTTTCCTTTAACGTCTGCTATGGCTTTTCTTTTGCCCAAGAGCAATGGCGTTGATGGCTTATTTTGGCTTCTGCTTTGTGACAATTTGCTCTCTTTTACAAAATGGTTAAAAGCCTGAGCAATTATTTTTTCTAATATCGATGGCTTAAAATCTTTCAGCTCAAGTTGGGCAATCGCATCAATAATATGTTTTTGCACGGTTGAAGAATTTATAGCATTCCTGTAATTTTCCAAAAATTTCCTGTAATGGTCAAAAGTAATTTCTTCATTTGCCTGAACTAAAATTTTACATAGGCCATCATAAATCATGTTGTGGTAATCCTTCGTTTTTATACGAAGAATTTCTCTATTTTTTTCCTCGTAAAAAAAATTCATATGTTCGTGGCGCCATTTACGAAATGCAAGTGTCGCTAAACGAAAACAAAATTGACGTTTTTCTTCCAAAACTTCTTGTTTCAAACGTTCATTTTTTATATGGCTCTCAATAAAAAAGTTAAGAAGCTCATTCATAAGGCTATTGTTAAGCTTTAATGGTAATAAGCTCGCAGTAAAAATTTGAGATATATGGAAACGTATCTCATCAGGCATTGAATATATATTAAAGTAGCTTAGAGAGGATAGGTTCCATATACATTCCAGAGAATCAAATAAATTTAAAATACTCATAGAAGATTGATGAAATACATTTTTTGCTGATTGCTGAGCCTCCGAAGTAGCTGTTTGCTTATTGAATAATTTTCCGAGCAACTCTTCTTCTTGACGCTTTAACAACAAATCCAGCCCTTTTCGAGTGAGTAATCTTTTGTGATTAAACTCTAAAAGGCCTCTCACTAGACAATTTAAAACTACTTTTTCTATAAGAACTTTATTATTATTTTGAAATGCCCATTGAAGAAAGGATGGAAAAGTGAGACAGTCGTATTGCGTTGATGTCAGTAGCTCCATGCTAATATTAAAAAATTTTCGCGACTCAAGGATTAAAAGCGCTAAATCCAATCGCCCCTCACGTGCAAGTATCCGTAATGTATCACTATATTGCAGCACCAATTCATAGGGAGCATCACTATTCGTTTGAAGAGAATTGGTCAACATAGTCTCAACCAACTCCCATTGGTTATCTGCTATAGCCAACCGCAATACAGATATACCTCTATGTCTTATATCTGCGGGATAGTCATCAATATTTGCCTGAGGAAATTTCTCAATTATTTCTTTAATTAGCGCCCACTGTTTATCTTTTGCTGCCAACCAAAGGACAGTCATTCCTCGCCAACGTCCTTCCTCGGGATTGGCATTCATATTTACCTGAGGAAACTTAGTAATGATTTCTTTAACTAATTCCCATTGATTGTTTTGTGCTGCAATCCAAAACGCAGTAGTGCCTTTATTAGGACCTATTTCAGCTGCAGCATTGATATTGGCATGAGGAAACCTATGAATTAATTTTTTAAGAATCGCCCATTCTCGATAAAAAGCCATAACCCAAAGTATGGACATCCCTTTATTCTCACCCTGAGCAGGACAGGCATCGATATTTATGTCTGGGTATTTGTGCAAAATGAAATCAAATAAAATACATTGTCTGTTTGTAGCAATAAGCCAGGCAATAGTCTTTCCTTTGTGATCGCCTTCTCTAGGCGCTGCGTTAATATCTAAATTAAAAAATAACAACGCTTTTTGCACAGCGGGCCAAAATTTTTTCGCAACCAAAAACCATAATAAGGGTAATCCTTGATTGTCTGACTCACTCGGGAAAAATTGCACATCTGCTGACATTAAATAGTCAGCAATCGAACGCCAGTTAGTTGAACTGGCTGCCCAAGACCATAAAGAAGGTGTAGTGTGAGGCTTGTAGTGTATATCAGCACCTAATTGCACCAATGCTTTCATTGCTTCAAGATGTCCTCCTTTTGCGGCAGCCATTAAAGGGGTGGTGTTATCTACAGAATGCAATTGGTTAGGGTTATAGCCAAAATTTAAGATTAAATGCCGAATTTTTACAATATCGCCTTCATAAGCGGCTTGATGTAATTGATTGTTCATTTTTCACTCAAACGATAAATAGAATAGACTATTGAATTGAGTAAAATTAGGATAGAGAAAAAACTTCTTAGTACTATTCCCTTTTGGAATGCACGTTAACTATAGCAACTCTAAAGATTGCAAGGAAATAGTTTTGTAGGCGGATTTTCCATTTGATTAACCTCTTCAGCATACTTATTATTTAAGATAATGTTAATTATGTGAGAACATCCATGCGACTTCTTTTAGCTATCTTTTTGCCGTTTCTCGTTTTTTTTACCATAGGAAGACCCCTGGCAGGGATAATATGCTTAATTTTGCAAATCACGCTAATCGGATGGATACCTGCGGCTTTATGGGCTGTCTATTCTCTCTCTCAGTATAATTTTGATAAAAAATTGCGTGAACATCACCAAAGCAAGAAGTAATGTAGTTCATTGAGCGCCAGTAAATGGCCAATATTAAGATTTTTGCTAGAAGTTCAAATACTTGCCACTGATAAATACATTTATACTACAAATCAGTTACAGCGAAATATCTCTTGATTTAATTCAATAAACGACTCCTTCTTAAGAAAATTTTTTATCTAGTAAACTAGTTTTTTTTCAATTCAATTAGATGCTCTTCAGTTTCATCAATTTCCTTTTGGATATCTAATAACCTAAACCCTCCCATTACGATCGCAATTAAAGAACCAACCGTAGCCCCCCCTACCACATTCGGAGGTATAAATCGCGTTAGTAATTTAGAAGCACCAGCATATCCTGCCAGAGAGGTAAACAAGCCTAGAGACATAGAGAAGGATTGTGTATCAACAGAAACATAATAAGAAAAGAGGCCTGCTACCATGCCGCTTATCTGTGCTCCTAAAACCATTAGGCCGTCTGTAGGATAGCCATTTTTAAGTACTGCCCCTAATGCTGCGGCGCTTACAGTCGTGAGAGCAATGGCATTAAGTTGGTAGGAGCTATTATTAAGTTTATTTAGCTTTCTTTCACAATGCATAATCCTTAATTGTCTAGTCAGTTGTCCAAAAAATAACTTTTCCTCTTTAAACTTTACTATTTCATCAAGCCGTTGCCCTGAATATTTGCATTTGGCCAAAGGAATTCGTTGATTACTTATTAGGCTATTAAAACGGGTATCGACTTGAGCCAGAGTAGCCAAATCTTCTAGATCACTTAAAACATTAATGATATGAGTCAGACTTTCGTTCGGAAGTTTGGCAAAAGAGTTACACTCAGAGGTTGCCCTGGCAAAAAAAAGAAACTCATGATCCATAAAATTCACTTTGCTTTTCTATTTGCCATTAAGGATAATAATTGTAATTTCAAAATACAATAGTACACCTATAGCATTATTGTATAGAAGTTAATCGGGTCTTATTCCTCTCACTGGTTCATTCTCTTCTCCTTTCGTTTCCTTTTCAAGGCGCTCAATCTCTTGCAACTTTGATTTAAATTCCGTGGTCAATAATTTAGAGTCTTCCTCTAATTCCCCCTCATCAAATTCTGCACCGCTTGGGAGTGGTCTTTTCTTGCTGAATCCGAACTGCCTGGCTCTCCTAAGTCTTCATATACTGCCAAACTTGTCGCTGAGGATTCTCCTGCTTCAGATGAAAGAAGCCCATCTCCTGAGAAATCTACCTCCAGGGGAAAGGAGGGACGGGAACATCAACTATTAACTTCGTCTTGGTGTTTAAATAGGTTTTGAAGTGATTTTTCTGCAGATGAAGGCCTTTCAATATGAAAACTCTTTCCATCTCGAATGTTACCATCTTCCTCTTTAAGTTTTTCTGTGGCATTCCAAACAGGTTCACTGAATTTTTTCCCGTGAAGTGTAAACTTTTCCCTTTGCTCTTCTTTTCAATTTAGAGATAGCTTCAGTCAATTCCCGCTGTGCGTCCTCCTGCAAGCAGCTGGTGTTTAAAGCTTTCGGGATGAATCGCAAGAAAACCTCCAAGGGCAATCAAAGAACCGTGACCAAGCACTTTGAGATATTCTTTTTTGGATAAAGGTTTTTTAGCCTCTTTGAATTCCATCAACCGATTATTTTTTAATAACCAATCCCCAGAAACGTTCTTTGCAAAATAAACATGATATTGTGATTTGATTTCCTCTTTTTATGTTTAGGCATGATACCCCCTTAATAAAGAGTATAGCTGTTCAAATCCATTTTTAACTATATAGAAGGGATTGCTTCCGATTGCAATGAGCTATCAGAAGCAAATAGAGGGTCAGAGCTTGCCTTTTGCCTATTGCATATAATGTTGTTTATAATTCTACTAAAGTTTTTTCTGTTTTCATCTGATAAATATATCGCTTCTTTTCTATTCCCTCGACTGGTAGGTGATAGAGCCCACCAGCAAACTCAATGCGAAGATCTTACCATCGCTAATCCTGAACTTATTAATTCCTTTGAAAGAAAATTTCAAGAATGAAACCCCTGGCTCGCTGTCTTTTAAGGATAGAGGCAAAAAGCAAGATCTGACCCCTTTGATGTGACCCCTTTGATGCGCTGAACGCTGGGATGATAAATACCCTCAGATAAGCCGCTCTTGGCAGAGTCATTGGCATAACCTCAATACCTTATTCAATTACCCAGAAGATATTCGAAAGGCTATCTATACAACCAATGCCATTGGTCCTTAAACAGCGTCATCCGGAAGGCCACTAAAAAAAGAAAGCTGTTTCCTTCTGATGACTCTGCTAAAAAAGTGGTTTATCTTGCTATAATGGACGCTTCCAAAAAATGGACTATGCCCATTAGAAATTGGAAAGCTGCCTTTAAACCGCTTTATAATTGAGTTTGAAGAGCAGTTAATTGATTTTGTTTAAACTATGGCAATTACACAAAATGATTACAGTGTCAATTTTCTCTCATTCAGATTAATCTCTAAAATTGCGAATTAAGGTACATTTGCGAAAAAAATGTTTTCCAAAAAATATCAAAAATAATTGAGCTAAACAATCAGCTTTTTTTCCAACTAAGAAGCTATCTCCTTCGCAAATATCGTTTAGCATTTCTGTAGATACATCTAACACTGAGGCAAGTCTATTAATATCCATTTCACTATATTTTGTTAAAACATCAATTAAAATTTTTTGTTTGTTCCCTACACTACAGAAATCAATTTTAACGGATAATTCTGGAAACTCTAATGCACAACTCATTTAACTACTCCTAAAATAACCTAATTAGATAATTAGCCATTTTAGTTAATTGATTTTATTTTTCGACCTGTAAAAAATACGCTTAGATCAAAGTTATTGTATATTTGAACCTTTCAAAATTTGAATCAATTGATCTTTATTTAATATTCTACCTACGCCGTCTTGAAGTTTTTGTTTTATGTCGAGAAGGTATCCTTCGATTGTCCTATGCGATATTCCTATTGTTTTTGAAATTTGCAAATAGCTTTGCGCATTCTGCCTGTCGTTGAGTTAAATAAAGATCATCCGACTCGTTTAAAATAAAATATCTATTAATTTTGGTGCTCTCAATAAACTCTTTTCTTACTTGATTAGATAACACAATATTGTTTACCCGCTCAGTATTTATTTTTTGAGGTGAAGGGAGGTATATTTTATTTTCTTCAGCTGCTTTCAAAATCTCTTGTGCTCGATCAGTAAAAAAGTGAATAAATCGTTGTAGGAGATCGATATTTCCAGCGTAAAAATTATTAATTTCATGATTTCACGATTAGCACCAAAGATATAAAGATAAGTTACATCAGTCCGTTTAATGACAAAGCTTATTCCATGATCAATATTGAAAAAATCTCTACCTTGTAAGTAAACAGGAGACTTTTCATCCATTTCAGACCATAAAAAATATCCTTTGGGTAGAAGATGTTCAATATCAATTGCTCCTACAGTATCGTATAAGGCATTTTTATAAAAATGATCGATCCAATCAGCATTATTTGTAAGAAGCTCTCTTGAGCAGTCATTGTGATAGATCTTGAGATAATTAAAATAAGTAATACCAATCGGATTCAATATAGGATCGCAGATTTGCTGAATAAGCTTACTGCTGGTCAAAGAAAAGTGCTTTTCTAAATTTAGACCTCTCATATCTAATTTCCTATTTTTTAACGAGTTTCTGATTCCAATGAACAGCCTGTTAACAGTTCAGATAGTAATAATAATGGGCAGGCATTAATTATAGGTATTTGTGCTTGAGTGTTAGATACAAAACCGTGCTTTTCAGCATTGGCTATAAAAGAAAACAAACCATCAAAATATCCATTAATATTTAGAAATCCAAAAGGCTTATTAAAAACACCTATTTTAATAGCATTCCAGGTATCAAAAGCTTCTTCTAGAGTGCCTAAACCACCGGGCATTACAATAAATGCATCTGCTTTTTGCTGCATCAGCATTTTCCTTTCTTGCATCGTTTTGGTGATAACAAGTTCATCTAGCGATGCTAATGGTTTTTCTAAGGCAATAAGATTTTCAGGGATGACTCCTGTTACCTTTCCTCCTAAATTCGTGACACTCGTTGCTAGTAGTCCCATTAAACCTAAGCTTGAACCTCCATAAACCAAACGTATATTCGAATGAGCTATTTGATTTCCTAATTGAATCACAACCTCTTTAAAGAGCGTCGAGTTACCAAATTTCGCCCCCAGATAAACACCTATTGATTTCACATTCATCGCCAAAAATGAAAAGAATAGAAGATAACTTATAAATAATTTATTTAATATACGTAGAAAATACGTGTTGTTGTTCAGATTGTTTTTGACTCCAAGCAGGATAAAATTCTAAAGACTTTGTATCTGGCCACTAGTCTTAGCCTGACTAAATAATCAGGAGTGCTTAGTGCTACACGCCGTTATACTTCAAACGACGATGTTGCTTAAAGGATAACGGACTGGAAGTTTTTTGACCTTATTTCATCTCGCCGCTCTGATTAAAATCTATGTTTTTATATTAGAATACAGGTGGACGAAGAGGGCCCTTCATTGTCTTTCTCTCTTTTTACCTCATCCAGGAAGACTTTGCCTCCTTTTTTTAAGTTCAATTTAGCACCTGAGAGTTTAGGTATCGATTGTGAGGAAGCAACTGAGGTTTCAAGCATTTTAATGCCAAAATTCAAGGAATGAATCACTCTTATTTCACTGTTCACTAATCGTTGCACACTAGGCTGATATATTCCAGAGGCGTTTCTTCGACAGCAGAAACACTAAAAAATGAGCTGGACGCAATTTTATTCGACTCCACATTGTTGTGTTCAAACAATGCTTTCATCGCCTTACTGAAAAAGGGAATGCATGATGCATTGTCATTAAAACTTCGATAAAAAGGACAGGCAAAGCCTTCTTCTCCGAGTTGAAAAAAAACCTTCCCATCCACTTCTCTATAAAAATCTTTACTCGCATAAATGGATAAGGTGATGGTAGAAATTTTTAAACTACCCTCATCGATTTTCTCACCGGCGAGATATTCTCTTGCTTTTAAATAAGTTGCAATAGTCTTGTATAAATCAGCTGGAATTTTATCTTTATCTGCCAAAGTATAAGATGACTTGAAGGTAGCATGCCTCATGGTTTCATAAGCGGATTCATCAATAAAAATCCTTAGGGAAACAGGTGTAAGCCCCTCTTTTAATCGACCTACATACTCAGAGACAAGATGTTTGGTATGAGCAAGAACGCCTGGCAGCTCTGTCACTTTATTGAGTGAGCGTGTTGCCCCAGAGACTTTGTATTTCACTTCAACAGCATAGCGCAACGTCTCATTCACTTGATTCTCAGCATTAAAAACTTGAGGATGAATAATACCCCGCAAACCTCCACTGCCTACAAAGTAGTTGGTATCTGGATACTGCTCTTTTAGTTCATTAAAGTCTTTGATTTCTTGATATTCAATTTTAATCCCAATTCGTGCTCATACTCTCTTAATGTTTTTTCCAAATCACTAATAATGACTTTTGTAGGGATACTATCAAGAAGCTCGCCAAAGCCTTGACTTCTGTCCATGCCAGCAAAAGAACTCTGTTCAACATACATTGCATGATTTCTTATGGGATAACGTCAGTCATACATGTATGCCATTTAACCAAACAAGTCCTTTATAATAACAAATAAAAATTTTTTTGCATTCACTAAAAAATAGACCTTGTGATGAACGGTAATATTCTGTGTAATCAAAAGAGGATATTATTTGGCAAAAGATTTAAAGGCTTGCCGTTGAATTGAAAGGAGTTTAGATCATGCAAAAAATAACCCCTCATTTATGGTTTGACAAGGAAGCAAAGGAGGCTGTCGAGTTTTATATTTCCTTATTTCCTGACTCCAGGATTACCAAT
The DNA here is from genome assembly GCF_002240035.1 of Legionella clemsonensis. NCBI lineage: Bacteria > Pseudomonadati > Pseudomonadota > Gammaproteobacteria > Legionellales > Legionellaceae > Legionella > Legionella clemsonensis. The sequence continues at coordinate 3,076,017 of NZ_CP016397.1, forward strand.
GTCACCACCCTTCACGACACGCCATCAGGAGATTGTGATGTTGTTTCTTTTGAACTTTCCAAGCAATCGTTTATGGCAATTAGCGCGGGCCCTTTTTTTAAATTTAATCCTTCGATTTCATTGCTTATCAATTTCAATCCTTCGCAGGAAAGAGATGCAGAGGAAAAACTCCATAAACTATGGCGCGAGTTGAGCTGTGAAGGAAAAGCACTCATGCCACTTCAGGAATATCCTTTCAGCCAATGTTATGGCTGGATTGAGGACAAATTCGGTCTTTCCTGGCAACTGATTCTTTCAGACTCCGATGCTGAAAAGCGATCATTTATTACACCCTCTCTCATGTTTGCAGGCAAGATGTGTGGCAAAGCCGAAGAAGCGATTAACTTCTACACCTCGATTTTCGACAACTCCAGGCAGGGTATTATCGCTCGCTATAACGCGAAGGACACATCCAATAAAGAGGGGACAGTCATGTTTGCCGACTTTATGCTTGCAGGACAATGGTTTGCTGCCATGGACAACGCTCAAACTCACGATTTTACATTTAATGAAGCGATATCCTTTGTGGTGAACTGTGAAACCCAGAAAGAAATTGATTATTATTGGGAGAAACTCTCTGCAGTACCGGAAGCGGAACAGTGCGGCTGGCTAAAGGACAAATACGGCCTCTCATGGCAAATTTCACCAACAGTTCTCGAGGAAATGATGCAAAAAGGCACTCGGAAGCAAGTGGATCAGATAACACAAGCATTCTTGACCATGAAAAAATTTGATATTGCCACTCTCAAACGCGTTTATGAGGCAAAATAACTAAATTTCTCATGAGGAGAATCTGAATTGTAAAATTAATTAGATTCAGAGAAGGTTGCCCAAATCAAGCGGTGAATCATTCATTTCTGTCTCTTTTTTAAGAGTAGACACTTCTTTTTTTATCGCTTCTTGCGCTTCTTTTAATTTTTGTCTTAGTTTTTCTATTTCTTCCAGATAGGGTTTAGCATCTTTTTCAAGATACTTGGTAGCAATATTTGCAATTTTTTCATTAAGCTCAATTTTTTCAAGCCACTTATCATTAGGGAAATTTTGCTTATGGTCTGATAGCATTTTGTTGTAAGCGTTCTCAAGCGCAAGTGATGCATTTTTAATAATAGTGGGTACTTCGTATTGGACAGCAATTTTTAATGCCAATTCAGCATGCTCTATAGCATCCTCTATTCTGTCCGTATGAAAAAAAACTTTCGCCTGATTAGAATAGATTTTAGATTTTTCAGCATGTAATAAAGATGAGGATTGATGACTGGGAGTATAATTCTCATAGATTTCCAGGGCAGATTTATAAAGTAGTTCTGCTTCCTTCATATCGGACTTAAAATGCTGCTGCTTATTCTTTTTCTCTATGGCTGAACGGAATTTTTCATCAGCAGATTTCTTTAATCGGTCAGCTAGACTAATTAATCCTCGCTCTATTTTTTCCAAATCCTCAAGCTGTTCACCACCTGTCTCCTTCGCCTTTATAAATCCCTTTTTATACATGCTGAAGGCTTCCAGCAAATCCCTATTCGCCAATTCATTTCTTTTGAACTGATAACTGCTTGTGACCTCTTTAAGATGGCTCTGGATAACTTGACTGATTGCAGTATTATATTGACCTGCATGAATCGACAGCTCCAACGGCGTTACCCGAATAGCATCCACAAGCTCAATAGCACAGCGCACTCCATTAGCAACGCCTGTACCAAAACGATACTCAGGACTCATTAATGCATCGCCACATACCACCACGGGAATGGCATAGTTCTTAGTATTAACAGGATTAGGTACATATTTAGGATCAACATCGAAGGGAAGAAATTTTAGTCGTCCCTCCTCTCTCTTAAACACAATAGATTGTCCTGTCTTTAAGAGTAACAAATCTTTCAAGTAGGCTTCTTGTACTTTAATGTCTTCTCGGGCAATTTTTTCAGGAATTTCAAAATAAAAACAGTAGCGGGCATCTTCGCCTTCTTTAGTCCATTTTGAGACCACCATTTCGGGTTCAGCAAATTCTTTCCACCCATGTTTTTCACGTAAATCCTCCATCGCCTTGGCATAAACAAGCGGATCCTGACTATTCAAATCCAGTATTTTGCATCGCTTGCTATTTTCTTCATCCATGTGAACATAGGCAATAAAATGATTTTTGAGAGGGTTTTCAGCAATCGTTTGAATACTAAAGGTAGAGTCTTCACCAAATTTTTGAGTAGTAAATCTGGCAACAGCTCGGCTCTCACCGCTGCAATCAATGAGCAAATCGCAAGAAAGTGTTTCTCCTTCTTTTGTTTTTATTTGATTTTTTTCCAGTTCGGCAAATGAGCTCTGGATCAGAGTAACACCATGGTTGATTGCAGACTCGAGTAACGCGCGCTGCAGATCTGCTATAAAAACAGAATTTGCGGGCTCACCGCGAGAATCCGGTACACTAATTTCTGGTATTCCCTTTGATTGAAAGGAAGAATTTATAATTTGTACCGCTTGTTTGGCAATAATGCCTGGTCTCTCATAACTGTTAGCACGTGAATCGAGAACAGTGACATGAATATTCTCACCATACCTCTTTTTTAAAAGAATTGCAGCGTACAACCCAATTGGCCCAGAACCAACAATGGCAATATGATGTTTCTTTGGCCTTAGCATGATTTAATCCTGCCTCTAGATTCCTACTATAAATATAGTCAATTTAGCTTTCTCATGCCTCTCAATCGAAAAATAACAATTTATTATGAGGAATACCCTAAATTATCCCTGGCTTCGGCTTTTTGTTCATTAAGTATGTGAATAAAATTATCTAATTTTAATTGCGCTAATTTCGTCAAAAAAGTTTCATTGGTATGTTGCGTATGCTGAGTTTGATTGTAATAGTTTCTAATCTTTTGCATATCCTCATAAGAAATGGAGGCATTAGCGATCGCTGCCCCATTTTTCAAAAGATAAAGGCGAGAGTAATAGGGAGAATCTTCCGGCTGTAACGTTACCTCAATAGAATCACTTAATTTAAAAATAAGTTGCTCTTGCTCTTCTCTTGAGTTTATTTTCTCAAATAATCTAAACATGATAGCTTCCACCATTTTTTAAAGTTTAGCAGGATTTACGTTATCTTTTTATTTTACTGTGTAAAAATGTAGACATAAGCGTCACTAGTATAACATTTTTGCATATAAAATAAGCAATTAACCTCCTCATTTCTTAATGACAACAGATTTGTCTCTATTCTTTTATAAATAGCCCACTCAAGCTATAATTCCCATCTTTTATCGCTAAAGGAATATTATGATAAGCAAGGGCAACAAGATTATGACCCAACCTGCTTCTCAAGATCCTGAAAATAGTCATTTAATACATCGCGCCCAAAGTGACGGTAGGTTAAGACAAGCGCAATTAAAAATGGTAGACATGCTGAAGGTAATTGACAAGATTTGCCAGAAGCATCAACTTGATTATTGGCTTGAAGGGGGAACACTTTTGGGAGCAATTCGTCATCAAGGGTTTATTCCCTGGGATGATGACCTGGATATTTCCATGCCTCGAGACAGCTATGAAGCTTTCTTAAAACTTGCGCCTTCTGAAATTCCACCTCATATGCATTTGCAAACAGCCACTACCGATCCAGGTTATTTTAATTTGTCTGTGCCATTAAAAATAAGAGATCGAAAGAGTCGTTTTATTGAAATTCATGAAACAGGTTGTGAATCCTATCAGCAAGGCATTTTCATTGATGTCTTCGTTTATGATGCCCTGCCAATAGATTCAAAACAGCGTAAACGCGATAAATGGTTGGCCAAAAAGCTGTTGCGTTTACTAAGCCACAAATGTAGTTCTGTGCAAATGGGTCATCATGCAAGGATTTATGCTGCTATCGGGAGTTTAATTCCGAAGACTTATTTGGAAGCGAAGCTGCAAGACCTTATTGAACTAGCAAAAATTAGCGATAGCCCCTATCTAGGTTATGGTTATGATTGTGTTAACACTAATCTTGTAACTCGTGATGATATTTATCCTTTAAAACGCGTGACATTTGAAACGGGCCAGTTTTTGATTCCCAATAGAGCAGAAGCCATTTTAACCCAACTGTATGGCGACTATATGACTTTGCCACCTGAACAGGAGCGCAAAATGAAACACTGTCGTGAATTAATACCTGAACTTGATGAGGTAGAAGGATGAATATCAAACTGATCATTTTTGATTTGGATGGAGTTTTAGTTGATTCAAGAGAGCATCATTTTGTTGCTTTAAACAGAGCATTGGCTGAAGTAGACAATCGCTATGTGATTTCTCCCAAAGAGCATTTGCAACTCTTTGATGGGTTAAGCACCCAGCGCAAATTAGACTTACTCTCAGAACAGCGTGGTCTGGATCGACACTTGCATCCTCTCATTTGGGAAAAAAAACAAAAACTGACTTTTGAAGTTATTGATGAATTACTTGAACCCAATCCTCATATTATTGCGCTCTTTAAACAACTTAAAGCGGATGGATTAAAAATTTATGTCTGCTCCAATTCTATTCGTGAAACAGTTAAGCTCATTTTGCTTAAACTGAATTTAATGAAGTATGTCGATTATTTTATATCAAATCAGGATGTCATTTCACCAAAACCACATCCTGAAATGTATTGGTTAGCAATGATTAAAGAAAAGGTTTTGCCCAAAGAAACATTGATTGTTGAGGATTCTTATGTGGGTCGTACAGCCGCTATTTCTTCGGGAGCAAATTTATGTGCGGTAAAAAGTCCGGCAGAAGTCACGATTTCAAAAATCTATCATGACATGCACCGCAATGTGAAATCAGCAGAATGGCATGATGAATCCTTAAACGTATTAATCCCTATGTCAGGCGCAGGTAGCCGCTTTGTCAACGCAGGTTTTACCTTTCCCAAGCCCTTAATCAGCATTAATGAAAAGCCAATGATTCAGCTTGTTATTGAAAATTTAAATGTGCGTGCGAATTTTATTTTTATCGTTCGCCGTGATCATTATGAAACTTATAATTTGGAATCGATGCTAAAAATTATCGCACCAGGTTGCAAAATTGTGATTACTGATCAGGTTACTGAAGGAGCTTGCTGTAGTACTTTACTTGCTGCTGAATACATTAATAATGAAGCTCCCCTGCTTATTGCCAATTCAGATCAATTCATCGAGTGGGAAAGCGGCGCATTTTTTCATGCCATGAATTCACCAAATATTGATGGTGGCATTTTAACCTTTGAAAGTACTCATCCAAAATGGAGTTATATCCGCCTGGATGAGCATAATAATGTAACCCTGTTGCGTGAAAAAGAAGTGATTTCAAATCAAGCAACAGTCGGGATTTATTATTGGGCGCGCGGCAAGGATTATGTTCGCTATGCTAGGCAAATGATAGAGAAAAATATTCGCGTGAACAACGAGTTTTACGTTGCGCCCGTTTATAATGAAGCCATTGCTGATGGCATGAAATTTAAAGCCTATGTCGTTGATAAAATGTGGGGATTAGGTACACCTGAAGATTTACAACATTTTCTTCACGCTTATCACTTAGAGAATAAGGAGCCTTGCTTTTAACTGGAATGAAGAGATAGAGCATTTAAGGTTGCTTTCTCAATATAGCCTGAATTATTTTTACTGCTACCATCAGTAGAAGCAATGAACACGATCTCGTTATTTTTTCCTCCAAGAGTGCAATCAAAAGGAGAATAGAGCGTTTTTATGTGGGCTAGGCAATCACCATTGGCATCGATACAGAGAACTTCTTTTTTCCCAGGTGATGCTACCCAGACCGCATTTTGTTTTGCATCAAAGGAAATACCATCGGGGTAATGGCGATTTAAATTTTCAGGAACCCCATTTTCATCAAAGCTCACCTGAAAGCCTAAATCATCAAATTTAACCCATGGTCTTTGATTTACTAATGTATGATTTTTATCAATATCAAATAAGGAAACAGTGGCAGCGAAGGTTTCAGCGACTATTACATGCGTGTTATCTGGAGTTACTATAATACCGTTGGGATAGCCCACATTCCTTGCAGCGACCTTGAGTTTACCATCTGGAAGAACCATTAAGATATTTGATTTCACCGGTTTTACTTGATGTGCAGGATAAAAACCTGAAGCGCTTAAATAAACGACATCATCTTTAGAGACAGCAAAATCATGACAATAACCTGGTGCAGCTATCGCAAGTGATTGATAAACGGATAAGCTATCATGCTTATAGTGTAACAACGCCCTGCTTTTTAGAGAAGTTATCAATAAACTATTATCGGATAACCATCCTAATCCGACAGGTGTATCAACAGAAATTTTTTCAATAAGCTGACCTCTTTCAGAAAAACAATAGACTGCGTTTCCCCATAAATCACAGAACCATAGGTTATGGTTATGCCATCTTAAACCTTCAGTAAATTGAAAACCCTCAAGAAAAAGCGCTGTATTGAGTACGTCCATTCAATTTCCAAATTGATAGTTGTTAAATTCGGTACAATTGACAATAACTTAACAACAGTGATATAAAAAAATCATCTTCTCTATTTCTACTCATCATGTTACGACATTGTATTTTTTTTGTTATGGTTTTTATTGCAAGTATGAGTTTGGCGAAATCTTGCACAATAGATAGAAGCTGTTTAAAACTTTATAATCAATATCCACAAATTGCTAGCATTAAATGCAATGGGCTAAGCAACGTATCTGCTACAACGCATACCCTAGCCTCCGTTCAATTAGATTTAGCCTACGGCGATGGACTCGGTGCCCCAGAACCACGAACCATTTACTGCAAATTAGATTATGCTGCCGAGCAACCAACAAGAGAGTTTAATTTTTATAATCCTTATTGGGGTTCAGTGCTTGAATTTACGTTGATCGCTGAAAAAAAACTGGAAGTACGAGTTATAAACGGCTGGGGTTCTAGAAATGAAACGCATTATACATTTAGTTGGTAAGTCACCCTTAACCAATCAAACCTCATAAATCTGGTTAGAAAATTTATGGCAACTAAATTTATCTTAAACAATAAATTTATTCCATTCACCATAAGATGAAACAATTTTTCCCCGTGGAATACATAAAATAAACAGCAGTATTCCACAAATTAAACTGGCAACAGTTGCAGTGCCACTAACACCATATGCAAAGGGCGTAATTAATAAAGCCAGTGCAAAAATCACATTAAGAAACCGTACCGCTCGTACCACTTCTGCCAATGCTATTACAGTCACCGTGATAATTAATGATCCAAGTAAATGATCAGCATTGGCCATCCCTCCTGATGTACCCAAAGTAATCCTGGTAAACATTAACCACACTCCAATGATTAAACAGAGAATAAGATTCCAGGGTAAACTGACCCCACCTTCCAGCGTTTGCCAAATTATTTTCCAGGGCGATTGTTCAAAATTATCCTGAACTTTTTTCTTACCATTTTCATTATCATCACTATCACCCACTAAAAAAATACGCAATAAAGGCCGACCTGCCTTCCATCTACGCCATAAAAAGACACTCGTCGCAACTAGCTCATCAAATGAATAGGGAACTTGCATCAGCATAGCAACAGCTGCAATGAGACAGAGTGTACACCAGGTATCAAGCACTATCGGTTGTATGATAATAAAGGTGATTGAAACGACACCTAACGGAACGATTAAAATACCAAATAATAAGACTAACCAAGGCATGGTACGCCAACGATTAACGCCACCTATTATCCCTGTTACAATTTCAAGAAGATAGACCATTGCGCCAAGTCCTGCATCAGGAACTGGCCAGGCTTCTGAAACAGAAGAGGTAATAATTTCTTCGGTACCATTTTTGTCGTCAGGTAATGCGCCTGCAAAAAAAGGGTCCCACACCCTGTCTGTATGACCAAGTTGGTAAGCCGCCAAATAGCGAGAAATAAATAACCCAATAAAAGCCAAAACAATAATCGGTAACCGTTGAAAGTAGCTCGACGGGGAAAAATCCCAGCCAGGCGGAATATCCGGGCCTGTAAGCATGGCGTTAGGGGCGACACCAGCAAATGGACGCAGGCACACTGAAAAACCAATGATAAATGAGCCTATCAGAGTATCATTCAAATACGCAGCTGCCGTGGGAGCCCAGAATACAAGCGGTGCCGTGATTATCCAGCAGCCAACGCCTGCGCATAACCACCTTGCCCACGCAAGGCGCCACGATAACGCTAAACAAGCGAGCAATGACACCGCCGCCCCACTCACCATGTCACTGATGACTAGGGCGTTAGATTCATAACCTAAACTAATGGGCGAGGCAATTAGCCAAAAGCCCAAAGCAATGGTTATAAAATAAGCCCATAAATTTTGCTGATGTTCGGTGCGAAATAGCGTTTCATAGTGTTCTCGTGAAACATCGACTTTTGGAGGTAACGATTCCAACCAATCCGGTAAATTTAAACCATTGTTTTTATACCACTGCTTTGGATTTGCTTTTAACGCATTAATTATTTTCGGCAATGTTTCATAGATAGAGTGCTTAGGCACCCAATGCAGCTTCTTTCGTGCCTTTTCAATGTTCAAATCATAATGATCCGAGGCCCTATCAATCATAAAGGGTCGTATGAAAGGTTTTTCTCCTTCATCAAAATCATCTGGGACTAACGGTTCTAATTTATTCTGTACAGCTGCCGCCGCCTTAGCCAGAGGGGAGGGAATATTTAAAAGGTCCCCATCCTCACCATGAATCAAACAGCTGATTCGCTCCTGTAGTTCTTCATAACTAAATACCTCTGGTTCTCCTCCTAGCATAATTTCTTCTGCAGGTAACTCATTACGATGCTCAAGCGCTTTCTTGAAGAGATTAATCATATCTTCTTGATGAATAAACGATTGCCCGGCATCAACATCACCAGAAAATAAATGACTCTTAAAATCCCGCTCGTAAACTCTGGCAATTTGGTTAGCAAGGGTGGGAATGCAGGTAGAATTATCATAAACCCCAGCGAGTCTTAGAATGAGGTAGGGAATAGCACCATGTTCCTTTTGAATAATTTGCTCGGTACGCCACTTGGATTTAGGATAAGCCCATTTAGGGTCAATGGAAGAATCTTCATTAATTGTTTGACCTGGTTTGCCAGGTTTATGCACGAGCATCGTGCTGGAAAAAATAAATCGTTCTACTTCGAAATCTTGCAAAACCGCCAGAAGCTTTTGTGTCCCTTTAACATTAACTGCGTCATACAGTGGTGAATTTTCGCCTGTAAAATCAAAATAGGCAGCAAGATGAATCACTGCAGCAATGTGATTGCCATATTTTTCCCTGAAATGCTTAAAGGCTGATACTATTGAAGGTTTGGACGTTAAATCAATTTCGAAGTCACTGCCACTTCCTGCCCTATCGAAACCTACAACATGATAATCGTCTTTTAACTGGCTTGTTAAGGCAGAGCCAATATTCCCAGCGGAGCCGGTGATAATAACAATTGGTTTCGTTCCTTTGCTGATCATCGCTTCTATCCAATCCCTTGTTTGTTGCAATTATAGCATTCAGCGCTGTTTTTGCTTCGCTCTGGTTAAAGCGAATGATCTAAACTTTGTATTAGAGTACTTAATTAGGTTACAGGATGAAATCAGCGACAGAGGTGCTTATTGTTGGTGCAGGTCCTACGGGGTTAATGCTAGCTTTAGAACTTGCTCGTCAAAAAATTAACTTTCGCATTATTGATAAAAAAAGTGAGACTTCCCAGCATATCAAAGCAACTGCTGTTTCGTCAGTAGCACTTGAAGGTTTTGGTGACTTTGATTATGCAACGCCTTTTATAAAAACAGGAAATCCAACCCATGCCCTTGTTGTCTATGCTGAAAATAAATTGATTACTCATGCCCCCTGGGTAGGTATAGAATCAAAATATCCTTGTTATTTTTTAATCGGTCAGAATTATGTCGAAAAATTTCAGGAGCAATTATTAAATCAGTTAGGCGCTCATGTGGAATGGGGAGTAGAATTTAAAAACTATGTCGATAAAGAGAATTATATCGAGGCGAGTGTACAAGGCCAACAAACAGAGGTAATTCATTGCAACTATCTCATTGGTTGTGACGGCTCCCATAGTTCGGTACGCAAAAAGGGCAATTTTGTAAGCAAGAGCAAAAAATATCCTTCGCATTATATGGTGGCAGACTTAGTCGTCCATGGTGATTTTAATCCCGGGCACTGGTATTTCTTTTTAGCAAAAAATGGCTTCGCCTCAATCAGTGGATTACCCGATAACCGTTGGGGAGTGCTTGTCTCCTTGCCTAAAACCGAAATTTATGAAAAAGGCCGACAACCTACCCTTGAGGAGTTGCAACAATATTTTGACGGACTATCACCCATTCCGGGTCAACTATCCGATCCACGCTGGATCTCCCATTTTCATACTTATCTAACATCAGTTGATACCCGCCAAAAAGGACGCGTCATTTTGTGCGGCGATGCCGCTCATCAAGTAAGCCCACTTACCTCTTTAGGCATGAATTCAGGCTTGCTCGATGCTCGAAATTTAGGTTGGAAACTGGCCTTGGAATGCCAGGGCGTCTCGGCAAAAGGATTATTGGAGAGCTATCAAGAGGAACAAGAGCAAACTATAAAACCGGCAAGACTATTATCCGATATGAATGAAAAATCTTTTTCAATGACCGGCATTATCTCACGTGAGTATCGCGATCACCTTACTGAGCTTATGATGCAACTTGAGCCTGCCAAAAAATATTTCGGTGGCTTATTATCGCAAACTAAAGTAAGCATGACTAAAAGTCCCATCGTGGATGAATTTATCGGCTTACCAATCCATTGGTCTTCAACAGAGCATTTATCAGCAAATAGTTCTTGCTTGCGCGCTTGGGCAGAGTTTGGGAAAGGACCTCGCGCAGGTGAAAGAGCGCCAGATATTTATGCGGCCACTACCAGCAAACAAGATAATACCCAGTGGCTCTTTGAAAAACGATTGGCAGGGAAACATGGATTATTTATCTTTTTAACCAGCAATAATCCTTCTGATGACCTAAAGAAAACAATTCATGAGCTCTTAGAGAATATCAAGATCCAATATGGTTCATGGATAAACGCTTATTTAGTGGTGGATAAGAAGTCTACTATAGAAAATACGGGGCTTGCTGAAATAATTATTGATAAGGACCATAAAATTCATGAACGCTATGGTGCCGCTGGGGAATGCCTCTACTTAATCCGTCCTGATCAGTTTGTAGGTTTTCGCAGTATTCCTTTACGCTGGGACAAGCTTAAATCGCATTTACAAACCATCTTTTATAAGTGAATTGATACGGCCCCGCAAACCTATACACCAACCTTATGTACCCTAGTGATTACCGTCAATAACCCCTATGCGTTTCTTGAATAGGGGCATGGCTGTTCTGCTTTAGAGTTTATCAGATAAGATTTATTTTATCTCGTTAAGACCGTCATTCACAGGAACTCTTTTTAGTGCTTCTGAGATTTTAGGAGCATAGAGACTTTGAGACAATAATGGTGATTTATTAGCTTAACCGATGATGGCAACTTAGATGCTGCTTCCTTATCAAGGATAATTGTAATTCATGAGCATATAAAGCGCTTGCCGGAATATCTTGATTCGGTGAAGAAACCCAATTAAGAGTAGCGATAATATTTAAACGACCTGCACCTCCGGTTACTCATAGCTATAAATATCTTGAACCTACGCTTTTTTCACGGTAAAAATATTTCACTGCAAAAGCCACAATTTACCAAATGAGTAGATGCAATTTTTTTATTTCCTTTAAAATAAGTAAAATTTTTTTAACTAGAGAAGAAAGGATTCTACATGTTAAGAATAATAGGCAAAATAATTGCGATTTATTTGCTGTACTCATTTGCACTTTATGCAGCCCCTCCTAATACTGATTATTCGCCAACATCCTATGTGGGAACCACAGGACGGTTTCAAGTTTCAAGTCCGCTTACCTACAATTCCGCTTTTTCGTTATTAGGTGAAGGAGGAACTAGAAATTTACGTTTTAATGCCACATTAGGCTGGTATATTCAAGATAACCAACTGCTTGCCCTATCTGGGGAATTCCTAAGACAAAATATTACCTATTCTTTCTTTTCAGGTAATAGCAGAGAATGGGTTAAACAAGGCGCCTTGGGCACATATTATAAATATGCTCTTCCACAATATCGTTTGTCTCCAGAAGTGAAGCTTGGGGGAGGCTACTCTCATGCACCTAATAAAAATCTAGCGACCAAAGCGGGAAGTTTTTATGATGAAAACGTCTTAATATTGTATACAAACGCACGCCGTATTGCAGGTTCAGATGCTTATTATCTTAATCCGAGCATTAGCATAAGCCCTTGGAGCGGCTCTAGGATAGGGGCTGAACTAAATTATGATAATGTTAATTATGATGAGTTGTACATCAGCAACCACGATGCAGATGGATTTGGAGGTACTTTTCGTATTAGTCAACAGCTCAGTGAAAGAACTGACTTAAATTTAACTTCAGGATTTCGTAGACCTTTTAATGCTTACTCTGGCAGTATAAATCATAGACCAATGGGCTTTCCTAATTGGTCGATTGGGGTATTCGGCCTCTATGTAGACGGTAAACATGCCTTGCCGAATACCTACAACCTCGGCGTAAGTGTCAGTTACACAGTAGACCAAAACACTCTGACGCCAGGTATTGCAAGCAGTGATGAGATAAATAGAACTCGCTTAATGCGTGAGCCAGTAAAACCTGCTATTTATCTGCCACAGGTTTTAGCTATCGCTGATGAAAGAGTGACTCTTTTTGTTCCACCATCGCCACCTCCGCCACCTCCACCACCACCTCCGCCACCTCCACCACCTCCTTGCCTACCACCTTCGGTAATAGGTGTTATACCGGATCAAGAAGTATTTGCCCCCGGAACAGCGGATATAGCCACAGCTCAGGCTTTTAGTGGCGAGGATTTAACTTTCTCGATGGAAACAACAAATCCATCTCCAAGTACAGTGACGATTGATCCTGCCACTGGTGTGGTTACTGTAAATGCTGAACCCAATGAAGTCACAACGTCATTTACTGTAACCGTCACTGCGACAAACGAGTGTGGCTCAGCTTCAACATCATTTACTGTTACAGTACCCGTTGCCGCGTGATCAAAACTTTGATCAATTATTAGCAAATAGTCCCGGGAGTACATAAGGTCATAAGCCGGGACTAAATAACAGGCCAATCTTCGTGCAATACTGCTAACTGATAAACTAAGCTCTGTAAATAATACAGGTGTTCCAGAGGGAATTAGACCCTGGTGAAGATTGATTATTTACTGCCTCCAGAGAAAGCAAATAAAGGAACTAGACTTTGGAAGCCAACATCGTGATTTCATGAACTTGTTTGCAAAAAGTTTCTTTAATTAGCAATAAACTAAAAGCGAACCCCAACAAAATGAAAACTATCATTATTGAAAAATTTGTTTGATAGTTAAGGAGTAAAGGATAAGTTGATGCACTTCTCTCAAGTAGATTGCCAATTAACGGGGCACTAATGGCACCAAAAAACATAATTAAAGTATTATTAAAAGCAAGCCCTATCGTGAGATAACTATACTGGCAGTATTCACTAATGATGGCAAAGCCTATACTCTGGCCGCTGGCACCAATACCAAGTAGAAAAAAAGATAACATGATGCCTGCTTGATTAAGCGGGAAATAAATAATAACACTCAAACTTAAGAGGACCAAACAGGTACTAAAGAGCATAACAGGTTTTCGTTGTTTTAATTTATCAGATAAATATCCCAAAACAGGACATCCTAGGGCATAACCTAACCATGAAACAGTAATCAGGTAAGCTGCGAACGTGGCAGAATATCCTTTCGCCATCAAAAAAGAGGTTCCTTCATTTTCTGATAAATATTCCAAAGAAAAATAAACACTTGAGGAATAAAATCCTATCCACCAAATTTGTTTTTGACGAACGAGTCGATACAAATTGGAAAGTAGTGATGAGGGTCTTGCCAACACATAAAAAGAAGTGGTTGTTTCCCTATTTTTTTCGACAAAACAACACACAAGAACAGCAAATGCCACTCCTATTAACGCAAGGACGACAAATAATTCACGCCACCCAAAAAAATTAGCTTCTAAAAGGGCATTTAAAGGACCTGCAGCAAGCATAGGCCCTAGAGTACCTATAAATTGCGATAAGCCAATAAAGAAAGCAATGTTTTTTCGCGGTAGCCAATCATAAACAGCCAGTAATAAGCAAACAAAACCAAAAGAAGATCCCAATCCCATCAGCAGTCGAAAGAATAGCGCCATTTTATAGTCATGGATTAACGCAAAACCCAAGTTTGAAAATGCACAGATAAGCGCAGCAATCAAGAGAGTTTTCTTCAAACCATAGCGATCCGCGATAATTCCCACCGGCAACTGCATCAATCCATAAATAATTTGATAAGCAGTTGAACTTACTATGGCAAATTGCACTGCAGACAAATGCAAATCCTTCATCAGAGAAGATTGAAAGGTACCCAATACCGTGCGCAGAAAAAACTCATACAAAAAGAAAAAAGCACAGATAAGCCAAATGATAAGGCCACGAATCGTCATATAATGGCTCTCAAAGTGTTTCGTCAATGAATGTTTCGCTCCATGCCTCTAAAGCAGTTTCAGCTCGATTATTGTCGATAAATGAAGCGATTTTAAAAATAGACTGACCCTCATGAATAAGAGGGTGACGATTGATACCGACTACAATACCATCCGATGGTGCTTTGATAGACTCCATTTTCCCTGCTCCGAAAGGATCATTAATTAATCCTATAATTTGCTTTTTGTGAATGCGCTGACCTAATTCAACCTGGCTTTTTAGTACCCCACTCATATGAGAATAAATCCAATCCTGATCTTCTGAAAAAACAGGCTTGAAACCCTCTGTAGCCTCTTCATTACAAGCTGGTAACATAGCCAGTGCCTGCATCACCCTGTAAATACCATTCAACCCGAGAGAGATTGCAGATTCATTAAAACGCAATGCTTCCCCCGCTTGATAAATAAGCAAGGGAATATGAAGTTTTTCGGAAGTTTGTCGTAAGGAATGGGGTTTGGATTTCATATTGGTTATGACAGGGGCTGCGAAAGATTGCGCAAGCGCTTTACTTTTTGCATCCGATAAATTGCAGTATATTTGCGGCAAAATGTCATGGTTTAATGAACCGCTTTGTAATTCAATGCAGTAATCAGCCTTGGATAATATTTCCTTGGTAAAAACATGGGCCATTCTTTCCCCATAAGTTCCATATTTTTTTCCAGGAAAACAACGCTCGAGATTAATTTCGTAAGACAATGTTTTTAGATGATTTACTAATGACAGTACATTTAACACAGGAATAGCAATCAATGTACCGTGTAAATTTTTTAATCTCTCAGGACTTAACAAACGGTCAATGATTTCAAGGCCATTTAATTCATCGCCTTTTAATGCAGAAAAGATAAGCATGCAGGGGCCTGCCTGTTTGCCATGAACCACTTTAATAGGCATATAAAAGGAAGTACATGAGTATAATTCCGGGAGAGGGAGCGCTAGATTGGCCACTTCACCAGGATGTATTGTTGCGTCACATATAGTCAGATTAGAATTCTTCATAGAATAAAATGCCGGTATTAACCTCACATTGGTTGTAGACTGAAATTCAGTTTAACAAATTTACTAAAATGGTGCAAAAACCATCAATTTGATGTTTTTTGCATAATCCTTGTGCTCTTGTCAGTAGTAAATCAACACCGTTTTATATTTTATGACATTGAAACCAATATTCCAGCAGACCGACTTGCCATAATTTGGAGATGCCGGAAGGAGTAAAATTTTCCTCTGACTGGGTAAATAAATTTTCAATTGCTTGACTATTGAAAATACCTCGGTGCTTTATATTCTTGGGCGAAAGTACTTCCCGCATCAACTCTAAGGTGCTTCCCTCTAAATATTTTAACGCAGGGACAGGAAAATAGCCCTTGGGACGGTCAACAATCTGTTTTGGGAGCATTGTACGTCCCAATTGTTTTAATATGTACTTGCCCCCTTGAGGCAATTTATATTGCAAGGGAATGGAAAAAGCATGATTAATCATCTCTTCATCTAAAAAAGGAACCCTTGCTTCAAGACTTGCAGCCATGGTCATATTGTCAACGCGACTTAAGGGCCCGTTTGCCAGTGCAAAAGTACTTTCATAGTTAAGCAGGTTATCAATTAAATTAGCAGAACCATTTTTTTGGCACAGTGCCTCTAAAAAAGAAAGTGCATGACATGGCGTGTGAAAGTCTGGCATTACAAGTTGTTGGTACTCCTTAAAAGAGCGATCGGCTATTCTGTCAAAAATAAGCTGTGCTGTATCTGAGGGCTGGGTATGATGTTCATTTATCGTTTGAAACCAGTGATAGCCAGCAAAAATTTCATCTGCTCCTTGACCGGAAAGCACGACTTTAACTTGCTTGGCAACTTCTTGCGACAATAAATAAAAGCCAATATTGTCATGACTTAACATAGGCTCTGACATGGCAGAGACACAGCCAGCCAGAGAGTTAGCCAGTTGTTTATTTGAAATAAAAATTTGACGATGCTTTGTATTAAACGCTGAAGCAATTAAATTGGAATAGGAAAATTCATCACCCGCTTCACCATTAGTACTTTCAAAGCCAATGGAAAATGTTTCAATTTCTTTTTGGCCAAGCATAGAGGCAACCGCCACTAGCAAGGAGGAATCTAGACCTCCAGACAGTAATATTCCCACAGGCACATCGGCGGCTAATTGACGTTGCGTTACCGACTTTAAGACCTCACAGGTTTTGTTTATCCAATAGCGTTCATCATGATGACGTTCCGTTTTACTATCATTAACGTGCAATTGCCAATAGGTTTCTTCTTTAATTTTTCCATCAGGCTGCACCGTCATGATAGCGCCTGCAGGAAGCTTTTTTACCCCTGATAAAATGGTAAGTGGTTCAGGAATAGCATGAAAGGTTAGATAATAGTGCAGTGCAATTTTATCAATTGCGGTGTCAATATCGCCAAACTCAATCAAGGCTGGCAAGGTTGAAGCAAATTTAAATCCGCTAGTAGCATTAGCACTGTAATAAAGCGGTTTAATACCTAAGCGATCGCGAGCCAGTATCAAGTTTCCTGTCTCCTGCTCCCAAATTGCGAAGGCAAACATACCACTTAGCCGATAAACACAGTTTTTTCCCCAAGCATGGTAAGCTTTGAGAAGAACTTCGGTATCACTGTCTGAGGCAAAAGAATATCCTTTTGCTGCCAACTCTTGACGCAATTCCAAAAAATTATAGATAGCGCCATTAAAGACCAGAGCCAATCCTAAATCAGAATCAACCATGGGTTGCATGCCGCGATTGGATAGATCAAAAATTTTTAATCTTCGATGGCCAAGTGCTATGCCCTTAGTGAGATATATTTGACCATCATCAGGACCACGACTAAACTGTTTATGCATCGCTTTTTCCAGATTATAGAGAGGAATATTTTTCTTATTGAATTGGAATTCACCTGCAATACCACACATAGCAAGACACCTCCTGTGTTGATGATGTTTGAGTTGCTAAATTACTAGCACATTGAAAAAATTATAGTAAATGCGCTCGATAATAATCGAGCTCTCACTATTATTTGAATATAAATTGTCTAATTAATCAAATAATTAATTTTATCCACATCCGCAGTAGAAATATGAGCAACAAAAAATCAAGCTTTTAAGCAAACCTTAAGGATTGTTTGTTAGGCTGTTGGCAATTTACGATTTTTGACAACAATGAGGGCTTAATATGCTATACGTCATCGTAAACTTGCCACCACAAATCCCATTTAATCCTTTTGTTTCCCCCAATCTCTTTGATGTATTTAATCAAATAAAAAACCTATCCAGGCAGGGACCTCATTCCTATATTACCTATGAAACGAATTCTCAAAAAGTTAATGAGTATATCAGCAATGTAGCGACGAGACCTTCTCGATGTGTTGTTTTAAAGATGCAAGGAAACCATCGCTATGAGATACCTCAGCAACGTATAGAATTTATGCATGCTCTAGACAAGGCAGATTTTTATGTGGGTGCTTTTCACAAAGCCATTCCCTTACCGAAAGTAGCAAAATCGACGGCCTCAGTAACCTCAAGTCCACCTGCAAAACAATCAGCAGGATTCGCTAAAGCAGTGCGCTATCCGTCTGGCCAACAAAGACTACTTAACCTAAGTCGCTCTTCTCTAAAATTGCCATTAGATTACGCACAATCTTACAGCTCATTACCAATTACCCCTAAAATTGTAAGTAGAAAGACTGAGCGTCAAAGCCCTACGTCAATAAACAAAGGTTCAAAGCCCGTCGTACCTCAAGCACCACGACAACAAATTCCTTCCGATAGGCCAGTGCAACCCGCTCCAAATCGTGTTGCCCCCCCACCACGTCCACCAATTCCACCAAGGGCGGTAATTCCTCGACAAGAAGTAGAAGCTATTCGAGCACCTCTCCCTGAAATTCCTGTCGCAGCACTTCCTGTACAACCCGTTGGCCCTTTAAGTCATGTGCCTTATCCTGATATAGCTTTAAAAGCAACAGCAACGAAGGCCGCAGAAAAATTGGGTGAAGATTTACCCATGGAATGCATGGATCCGATTACATTGGAGCCTCTTACTGATCCAGTAGAAATTAACCGTCGCGTCTATAATCGTGAAACACTTGAAGGTATGATTAAAGATGGACAATTTAATGATCCTTTTACCCGTGAGATAATTGATCCAGCCACAGCAAAACCGGCACCTTATATGCTCGAGGCCATTTCGCAACATATCGCTGTAATAAAGGGAGAGGAGCCTCCCTTAGTCGCTGATCATAAAGATAGTCACTGCATTCCTCTTAAGAGTTTATTCGAGCAATGGGAAGAAGTAAGAAAAGGACCTGCTAATTTATTATAAATTTTTATATTTAATATTCAATAAGTGTCATTCTCATGCAGTACGTGAGAATGACCTCCTTTAACCACTTTTACTATTTGATTGTTCATCTTCATGTCGTGACATTACATCGGATTAAACTCAAGTGTTAAATTTTAATTCCACTGGTAACCAATCGTGTCTAAACTAATGAGAGTAAAATTAATAATCGCTGAATAAGGACTAATATGAAAGAAAATTTTGTCCAAACCAATGACTCAGGCCTTTTTTTTACCAAAGATTTTTTCGAATTTTGTTTAAGAAAACAGTTTAACGACCCAGGTTTAACAGTTGAAGCCGTTAATTATGTGCCCTCAGCGAGCGAAAAGATGGCGCTTGAATTAAAACACCCCAAGAAGGGTGATCATCCCATTGGCGTGCAACGCTATAACCTCTCCTTGGTTAGGCAAAATCAAAAAGAAACGGTTTCTTTAATTATAAAGTCAAAGATCAGTGAGCAACAATATTTGCAAGCAATTACCCACGCTTTTGAAAAATGTGGTATTTCCACCACCACTCCTCTCTTAGACTATATGTCACAGCTTGAATTTATGAATGTAAACCGTAAGGAAGTTACCATTTATGAGATGCAAAAAAAATACGAGGCATTCCAACAATTTATGCCCACCTGCTATGGCTATTTTCTTGATGAGAAAGATGGCGCTTGTGTTCTTATACTGCAGTATCTTTCTGATGATTACTTATCATTAGATCCATTCAATGTGGAAAAATGGACGCAACCTGCTATTGAATCCTTCATTAACGCCGTTAGTCAATTGCATGCAGTCTGGTATGGTAGAACTAGCGAACTAAGCGGTTTCTCCTGTTTTAAAAACGTTTTAAATGCCAATAAAATGCAAGAATTTATGCCTTACTGGCAAGCGCTTGCAAGCGCTGTCGAGCATGCAGCCATACCATTCTTGAGTAAAACTGACTATGATTTACACCAGCAATGGATTCATACTATTCTTAAGTGGCGCCCCCACATTGATAATATGAAAAAAACCCTCGTGCAAAACGACTGTGTACCTAAAAATGTGGGGATTAATTTAAGTAGCAAATTCACAGAGGTTTACCTCTATGACTGGGAAATTGCTACTATTCATGTTCCGCAAAGAGATTTGGTGGAATTTTTAGCTTATGTGCTCCCCCACTCCTTTAGCAAAGAATTGCTCAACAGCTATATAGAACGTCATCGTCAGCAACTCACTTTGCACAACCAATATCCGATTGATGAAAAGGAATGGCATTTTGGCTTTCTCTACAGTGCTTATGATTATTTGATTCAACGGGTTTTGCCGCAACTCGTTTTTGAAAAATTAGAAGCACGGAATATTGAAACCGTTTATAAAAATACACGAAGGATGATTAATTTACTAACAGGAGAATAAGGTGACGCATATACGAGTAATTTTACCCGGTTATAATACTAAAGTGTTAAACATGGATATGTTAAAACCTTATATCACTCCTGAACTTGAATTAAGTATTGCCTATGTCAATGTGGCAGTTGACGCTGTTCGCCATGAACTCGACATGGCCCTACTTGCCCCAGGTTTAATCAAACAGGCAATGCTTGCAGAAAGGGAAAAGGTTTCTGCTATTGTCATTGACCTGATGGCCGAAATTGCCCTAGCTCCTTTACGTGAAGCAGTTACAATACCAGTGGTCAGTTTGCCTGAGGCTACCATGCATGTCGCAGCCATGATGGGACGTAAATTTGCCATCATCAACACTACGGAAGAGTTAACTGCCATTCAGGAAAATCTTGCAAGAAATTATGGACTTTGGGAACACTTGGCTTGCGTGCAAGGGATTCAGCTGGATCCCCATGCCGATTATACATCAGACAAAACGATTGAAAGTCTTGTTGAACAATGCGCGGACGCTGTTATTAAAAAGCAAGCAGATACACTTATTTTTGGTTCAGGACGACTTATTGCTTATCGTGACAAAATTAGCAAAGGGCTTAATGAACGAGGTATTGATGTGACCATCATTGAGCCGCTTCCTACGGGTATCTATTTTGCAAAATTTCTGGCGGATGCAAAAATCACTCACAGCAAACGAGTCTATCGCTCCCCTGACAGCAAAACTTTAAAAGTTTACGAAAAAATTCTCAGCGCTTTTAATTCTTCGGTTTAATGCAGATTCATGTGATGCATCCAAAAAAGATAAAACGTTGCGTAACATGAATTAATTATTCACCCGCCTGACGACATTCATTTTTAGTATTCTCTTTGCAAAGCTGCACACAATTAGTGTCCTCATTGCTTTCACATTTTTCAATGCATGGCTTAAGAATTCTTTGCACACAATCGTCCTGTGCATTGACTTGCTCTTGTCTATTTATTCCGTAATTAGTGGCTTGTGCTGGCAAGAAGACTGACAGTAGCAGCAGAAAAAAAATGAACTTATTCATAATTTCTTCCCTTTCTTTATTTTATTTAACTCTAGCATAGAGAATTGCAGACAGGACTCACTAATCTCTAAATCCTAATTCGACTAGAAGGCATGGGCCACCAGCAATTACATTCACCTGACTTTTTTTACACCGTTCAATGGCTTTCTCACTCTCAGCCCCTGGTTGCATCCAAATATTTTTAATTCCCTTTCTTATCGCTTCCTCAACTATTTTTTCTGTAACAGCAGCAGGAGTAATAATAGAAATACTCTCGACACTGGCCGGTAAATCACTCACATTGGCAACGGAGGCGATGCCTTCAATCATCGACTCTCCCGGATTAACAGGATAAGCTGTTTTACCGTTCTGCAGATAGCAACGTAGCACTTTGTTGCCAAACTTGTGTCGCCTGCTTGAAGCGCCTACAACACCATAAGCGTTTGAGGATAAAAACTGATTAATTTGTGTCTCTACATTCATTGGCGCAAATCCTTTCGCTTATTCCTATTAATCTAGCATAGCATGGAATTGTTTTTGCTGTATTTACCCTCTGCGTCTATGCTTCTGAGGAGTGGGGAATGGATTATTTTAACCACTTCAAAAGACACTTCAGGGAGGAAATATCATGTCCAAATGTGTAATTTTACTCATACTTTTAACAAGCTGGACTTTTGCCACGAGCACTCTGGCACGGCAAGCTGGCGGTGGCGAAGATCTCAAAGGCGTTTGCGAATTAGCAGGAGGTCGATGGGTTGGTTCTGAAAGTGGTAATTGGGCCTGCTGTTGGGATAATTGGGGTTGTTATGGCTGCGTGGATAGTGTCTGTAAAATGAAATGTGATACACAACGATGCCGTAAAGCAAATGGCATGGCTCGTCCAGACAGTAATAACGAAGTGATTATTAAAGGATTAGCCCCAGCTAATAGCAAAGCCCCCATCGTTCCGAAGAAGAAGGTAATAATAAAAAATCCTTCTCCAAAAACATTACAAAAAACACAGTAATGAATAAGTCTGATGCTAGGGTCTGTTGACATTTTTACTAGCATCAGCTCCTACAGCCAATTGCTGACTCTTTCTTTTTTTATAAAGAAAATAGATCAAGATAAAGCTTATCGCGAGTAATCCCGCTGACCACCAGGGACGAATAGCAAACCAGGCCATGGCGGTGACCACTGCCCACAGTAAAAGTCCACAAATAAATGCTATTAATCCTGTACCAAAACCCGCAATTGAACCTAAAACGGGAATCACGTCAGCCAATACTACAATGGGTTTTAAAATTAAAGAAAAACCTGAAATCATCATTAATAGCGAGAGGCCACGTAATAACCAGGTAAATAGTCGATTCTCAGTCAGTGCTTCCTGAATCATTTGCTCAGCAGATTGCTGGCCTGAAACAAGCAGTAATACAGGTTGTCCTGCTTTTGCCAGGTAAGCTTGCAAGGTATTTCCGGTTTGTTGGCCAATAATACTGACTGTTTGTGGTAAAGTTGCTGTGACAGAGATACGAATATCACCAATTTGAGGATTTTGATAATCTTTGCCGCCATAGAGCTGATCATTAATATAATGTACTGGCCTATTAAGTTTATTTTGTAGTGCTGTCGTATGTACCTTTTGCAGATCTACAGGTTGCCTACCACTAATTTTTGTTATCAGCTCAAAGGGTAATTGGAAATCACCTACCATCACGGTATTAGCATACCATTGGGTTGATTCAATTGGCATGGTCGCAGGATTTTCATGTCCAGTGGGATATCTAAACGGCGTGCTATCGATTAAGCGCGCTGACCACACTTTTTGGTACGTATAAGTGGTGGTTTGCTTTTCTGAACCGCCTAATTCAGATTCCGTTTTCGTTTCCTGGTTTTGCTTCCATTGGTACATTTCTACTTGCCGATGCAAACCAATGGCCTTTTGTGAAATTCCCAATACCGGATCACTCAAAATATCTTGGGTTGTTGCTAAACCGCTTAAATAAACCACTTTTAAATTATTTTCGGGATTAACAGGAGAGTTCGGCACTGGAATTACCATACGTTGTGCCTCTGCCAAAGACTGAGCGGTATGTAAACCGTGGCTTTCATTCCAAAATGCAAGAATAATGGCGCTGACAATGAGTATAATACCGCCTATTATTCCTAAAAAAGCATCTTTTATTCGGCTTCCCCAAGACTTGGTAACAATTTCTTCAGGCATATTCCTGCTCCTAATAGCATGTCGGAATAATATTACTCAAAGTGATAACGTAAGAAACATTTCCATAATTTCTGCAAAAGACGTGCCTAATACACGCACACACGAAAAATAATTATTAGCAGATTGGTTTTTATGAAGTCATCTCTGCTTCTATAATTAAAGTAGAGAGCAATTACTGTACAGATTTAAGAATATTTATTCTTCAGAGAAAATCGCTTCTTGGAAAAGATAAGAGTATTTACTCTTGTCGCGGCGACTCATACCGGTATAATCATTCGCACCAACGCGCGAAATGAGGGATTAACATGATTGCAAAAACACCATTGCATGCTACGCATGTAGCACTAGGCGCCAAAATGGTCGATTTTCATGGCTGGGATATGCCATTACATTATGGCTCACAACTTGATGAACATCATCAAGTACGTCAGCACGCGGGTGTATTTGATGTTTCTCACATGACGATTGTCGATATTTTAGGCGCTGGCGGTCGGCAATTTTTACGCAAGTTATTAACGAATGATGTTGATCAACTTGAGCATACAGGTCGCGCACTTTATAGTTGCATGTGTAACGAGCATGGCGGCATTATTGACGATTTAATTGTCTATCAACGTGCTTCCGATAACTACCGACTTGTTTTGAATTCTGCAACCCGTCATCGCGATCTGGCATGGATTCGTGCCAAAAGTGAAGGCTTTGCCGTAGGATTGCAGGAGCGCCATGATTTGGCAATGTTGGCTGTACAGGGACCTAAAGCAATTTCAAACACGATGACAAAACTTACCCCTGCCCAAGCCGATGCTGTTTCCACATTAACTTATTTTGAATGTGTCGATGTTGGCTCCTGGTTTTTTGCACGCACTGGATATACCGGTGAAGATGGTTTGGAGATTATTGTCCCTAACGATGACATTGATTCATTTTGGTCTTCTTTATTACAGGCGGGGATAAAACCTTGCGGGCTGGCAGCACGGGATACATTGCGTCTGGAAGCTGGAATGCTACTTTATGGTCAGGATATGGATGAGACCACTACACCACTTGAGTCAGGTTTGGAGTGGACCGTGAAATGGCAACCTGAAGACAGAGATTTTATTGGCATGGGCGCTCTTTTATCACAAAAGCAACGTGGAATTAAACGTAAGCTGGTTGGCTTAATTTTGCAAGATAAAGGCATTATGCGTCCAGGACAACGAGTTATCGTTGAAGGGCATGCAGAGGGCATTATAACCAGTGGCAGTTATTCTCCTACCCGCAAACAATCCATTGCTTTAGCCCGTGTGCCTATAGCAACAGGAGAAAACGTTTTGGTAGATATCCGTGGTAAATTAATTTCGGCAAAAGTTGGAAAACCAAGATTTGTTAAGCGAGGAAAAGCACTCTAAGGACAACAGGCGGACAGCGCAGTTTAATCAAAAATAAAAAAGAGAGATAAAAATGACCGATTTAAAATTTACAAAAACTCATGAATGGATAAGAGCTGAAGACAATGAATACATAGTAGGCATTACAGAACATGCTCAGGAACTATTAGGGGACATGGTGTTTGTTGAATTGCCTGAAGAAGGTGATGAAGTAAATGCTGGCGATGAAATTGGAGTAGTTGAATCTGTGAAAGCAGCTTCAGATTTCTATGCACCCATTAGTGGGACTATTGTAGCTATTAATGAAGAAGTGAGTGAAAATCCTGCGCTGGTTAACAAAGATCCTTATGGCACTGGATGGCTGGTAAAAATAAGAGCAAAAAATCCCTCTGAAATGAATGCACTTTTAAACAACGAGGAATATCAACACGAAATTAAAGAGGATCATTAACTATGCCTTATATCCCACACACCAAAGAAGATACTGAAGCCATGTTGGCAAGCATTGGTATCAAAAAAGCACAAGATTTGTTCGATGAAATACCTTCATCCTTACTCTATGGTGAACTTAAAAATATTCCTGAAGGCCTATCGGAAATGGCCATGCTGCAAGAAGCGCAACGTTTTGCCCAGCAAAATCAGAATGGAATATGTTTTATTGGAGCAGGTAGTTATGAACATCATATTCCTGCAGCAGTGTGGGATATTACCTCTCGTGGTGAATTTTTAACTGCTTATACACCTTACCAGGCAGAAGCCAGTCAGGGTACCTTGCAATTACTTTATGAATTTCAAACGATGATTGCAGAATTAACGGGTATGGACGTAGCAAATGCTTCGATGTATGACGGCGCTTCTGCTTTGGCCGAAGCAGTACTAATGGCAGTGAGACTGAATAAACGCAGCAAGAGCAATCGGGTGTTAGTAGCTGGTACGGTGCACCCGCTCTATCGTGAAACATTAGAAACTATCGCACGAACACAACATATAGAAGTGATCACTCTGCCTTTTGATGAACAACAAGGGACCACAGCAGTTTCTGCCCTGGATAAATATCAAGGAGAAGACATCACTGCCCTGGTTATTGCACAACCCAATTTTTTTGGTTGTCTTGAACTTGTTGATGAATTGACGGATTGGAGTCAAGCTAACAATACTGTCAGTATTGCTTGTGTGAATCCTGTTTCTTTGGGACTTTTAAAACCACCTGGACAGTGGGGCAACAAAGGAGTGGATATTGTTTGTGGTGAAGGTCAACCCTTAGGTTCACCTTTAGCTTCAGGTGGTCCTTATTTTGGTTTCTTTAGTACACGCCTAGAACATGTTCGGCAAATGCCTGGTCGTTTAATTGGACGTACCGTCGATAAAGATGGAAAAACAGGCTTTACGTTAACACTACAAGCGCGCGAGCAACACATTAGAAGAGGCAAGGCAACCTCGAACATCTGCACGAATCAGGGGCTCTTAGTCACCGCTGCCACCATTCACATGAGTTTGTTGGGAGCAGAAGGCTTACATCGTGTTGCCTATCAATGCCATGCCAACACTCAAAAGCTGGTTAATGAGTTAACAAAAATTGACGGCGTCGAAACCATTTTTAATGCCCCCTATTTTCACGAAGTCCTGTTGAAGTTAAATCAACCAGTCGATGAAGTACTCGCTAAATTACGCGAAGCAGGTATCACTGGCGGCTATTCGGTAGAATCTCATTATCCCCAATTAAGGAATGCTATTCTTGTTTGTGCAACTGAAATGCGAACAGTCGAAGAAATAACTCACTATGCAAATTCATTACAGTCAATTCTGGCTAAGCGAGGCCTTTGATGTTTATTGTGCAGTTAATTTATAAAACATCCATTAATGAAGTCGATAAATATTTACAGGCCCATCGAGAATTTCTTGATTATTACTATAAACAGGGATTACTGATAGCCTCTGGTCCTATGAAACCTAGAACAGGTGGAATTATTATTGCTGCAACCAATGACAGAGACTACCTGGAATCTGTACTTCAACGTGATCCTTATTATCTCGCTGAAATTGCTGATTTTCAGATTATTGAGTTTACCCCTGTGAAGCATTGCGAAGAACTCAAGGATCTCATTCAGAAAACGGAAGGCAAATTATGTTGATTTTTAATCGCTCAAAAACAACACGAAAAGCAATGGCACAAATGCCGCAAAAAACAGTAGACCAGGTCGTCATTCCTGCTAGTTTCTTACGCAAGACAGCCCCACGCTTGCCGGCTTGTTCAGAGCTGCAAGTTATCCGGCATTATACGGGTTTATCGCAGCTTAATTATTCGATCGATACCAACTTTTATCCTTTAGGTTCCTGCACCATGAAATATAATCCTCGTGGTGTGCACAAAGCTGCATCAATGCCAGGATTCATCAATCGACATCCACTGGCACCGGAAAAAGCAAGTCAGGGATTTTTACAAATTCTTCATGAATTACAAGGATATCTTGCTGAAATTACCGGAATGCCTGGTGTCTCTTTAACGCCAATGGCAGGCTCACAAGGAGAGTTTGCCGGTGTTGCCATGATTAAAGCTTATCATCAATCCAGAGGTGATACGACACGCGATGAAATCCTTATTCCTGATGCTGCCCATGGGACTAATCCTGCCTCTGCAGCCATGTGTGGATTTAAAGTAATTGAACTTACAACGGCAAAAGATGGCGATATTGATTTAAAAGAATTGCGCAGCAAAGTTGGTGCCAAAACCGCAGGAATCATGCTAACTAACCCGTCCACATTAGGGTTATTTATGCGTGAAATCAAAGAAGTTGCTGAAATTGTTCATCAAGCCGGTGGTCTTCTTTATTACGATGGTGCCAATCTGAATGCTATTTTAGGGAAAGTGCGTCCCGGGGATATGGGTTTTGATGTAATGCATTTAAATTTACATAAAACGTTTGCAACACCTCATGGAGGTGGCGGCCCAGGTTCAGGTCCTGTTGCTGTTAGTAAACGTTTACTTCCTTATTTACCGCTTCCTATCGTGATAAAAGAAGACAGTGGCTATCGCTGGGCAACTCGCAGCGACTATCCACAAAGTATTGGTCGTTTATCTTGTTTTATGGGTAATGCCGGCATTCTATTGCGTGCCTACTTTTATATCCGAGTCTTGGGTAAAGAAGGCTTATTACGCGTCTCCGAATTCGCAACTCTTAACGCTAATTATTTACTTGCTGAATTAAAAAGAGCGGGTTTTAGTCCAGCCTATCCTGAAAGACGAGCAACTCATGAGTTTATTTTAACGTTAAATCAGGAGAAAAAACGCTACGGAATTACCGCAATGGATTTAGCCAAACGTTTATTAGATTATGGTTTCCATGCTCCCACAACCTATTTTCCCTTATTAATACCTGAGTGTCTGCTGATAGAACCTACCGAAACTGAATCCAAGGAAGAGTTGGATGGCTTTATCTGCGCCATGCAGGCAATTCACCATGAAGCAGAAACCAATCCTGCCTTGTTAAAAGAAGCGCCTCACAGCTTACCCGTTAAACGTCTGGATGATGTTAAGGCAGCAAGGGAATTGGATCTAAATTATTTTAGCCACCACGAATAATCGTTATTGATGGGAATAAGGCCTAAACAAGGCCTTATTTTATGCAAATGCATTGAATTCTCTTGTTCTATCTGAAATAATTCCACTCCTTTATGGCTCTCCTAAAAAGGAACTTTTATATGAAAAAACAGGGCAGTGTAATTTTTTTATGCCTCTTGTCGCTTTCTCTGCATGCCGGGACCATGGGAACAGTTGGCACTGCATCAAGCTACCCTTGGTTTGCTTCCATCGGTACAGGTTATTCCTGGACTGAAAAACCGGGCATCGTGAATCCTAATCCTGCTTTTTGGGATTTTTCCCTCCAAGGTTATGATGCTGATTTGGGTGATAGAGGATTTTATACCTTTGAAGTCGGTAAACAACTACAAGAATATCTTGATATTAGTATTAGTTACATAAATCATGAAAACTTTGACTATCAAAAATTTCAAACCTCACCTCCTGGCACTTCTGATACACCGGGCTTCTCAGGCAGTGCAAGGACACGTTATTTTGAACTCGACAATAAGGCCATTTTAGTCAATGGATTTATACATCCCGCTAATGCCTTAGCTACTTTGGCAGCCATTGAAGTTACACCTTTTATAGGTGGTGGAGTTGGCTATGCTCATAATGAAGTAAGAAATTTTTATACTGTCGGAAGAACAGTGATTGCCGGAATTCCAGTAGGGTCTACGACTACAATTGGCGATCCAGCTGGCAGAAATAGTTTTGCATGGCAGCTTTCTGCAGGCGTTAATCTTACTCCAACAGGAAGCCATCTAAGTATTGGCACTGGTTATCGCTACTACGATGGAGGTAAATTCGAAGGTCCTTCAACCGTCTATACAAACAGCGCCGGTTTCCAAACGTCAACTCCCTGGTCAGGACGCTTAAAGGCAAATCAAGTTTTCGTTAATTTTCGCTACCTTGTTTAAACCGGGCTTTTCATAAGACATCACAGATAACTGCTTGTTTTTAAAAACTATAGAAAATACTTTGCGTTAACAAAAAAATAAGTTATAAAAAGATTTACCTGTATCAAGGATTGACGGGTATGAGGGGTCAGCCCAAAAGCTGATAGGATTTTTTTTTCATGGAGTGAAAAGTGAATAGTAAAGTATTTTCACAACGATTTAATCGTGAGTTGTCTTTGCTGGGTTTTCCGGAGGAGTTGGCTGAGAAAACCAAGGCAGTTGCCAAGGTATTTGGTGTAACTCGTCATTTAGCCAATGCAATGATTTTTGGTCATTTGCTACCCTCTCCAGAACAGCTGGATAAAATTGCTGAAGTTCTGGAAGTCTGCCCGCAATGGTTAAGTGGTACAACGGATAGGAAAAAAGCATATCCAGGACGTGAAACTACGGAAAGCGTGTAGTCCCGTTCTGATTAGGTTATACTATAGTAATACAATAAACTCGTGATATATCATTATTATATCACGAGCCATCAAAGGTTATTTAATCATGGAATGCTTAAGTTATTGCATTGCCAGTTCAATTGATTTGACTCGCCTGGATAATCATTTTAAAAATACTTTAATTGGCTATAGCTCTGTTCGCTCTCGTGACGTGTTAAAATTAAATCACTGCGAAAATCCCCATGCTTTAGTCTTTGTCTTTAAAAATGGAACTGTCGTCACGTGGGGAGTAAAGCGTTATGCAATTAATACTTACCTCGATATTATTCGACCTTTTGGAGATAAATTAGTTACTTTCCTCGTGCGTGATGAATTCAGTTATCAGATGGGTGACAAGACAGCAATAGAGCCGCACGATTTTTTTGATGTGGATTGCTTAATCATTGATACTGACAGTGATGAATTAAAATTAAGTTTGTCCTACGGTTTTTCCCAATCAGCAAAATTACAATATTTTGAAACTATTATTGAAGCACTCATTGAGAAATACAATCCAATGATCCAAAGTCTCTCAAGTAAGGGAGAAATGCCTGTTACCCGCAATCAAATTCGCCAGGTCATCGGGGAAATACTGGGCGCTAAAAGCGAAATGAATTTAATAAGTAATTTTCTTTATCATCCAAAATACTTCTGGCAACATCCTACGCTTGAAGAATACTATACGATGATGGAGCGCTATCTGCATATTCAGCGTCGGGTCAATGCCATCAATCACCGGCTGGACACTTTAAACGAAATTTTTGATATGTTTAACAGTTATCTGGAGACTCGTCATTCACATAGCCTGGAAATTATTATTATTGTATTAATTGCTATAGAGATCATCTTTGCTGTCCTTAATATTCATTTTTAACTTGAGAAGAGGCAATCAGGCAAGATGAACTGCGTTACTTAACCCGCTATAGCTCCCTCACTCTGAAAAAACCACCGTCATTCTGAGCGAAGCAAAGAACCTCTTCGCGTATAATTTCCGCAGTAAGCGAGAATATATAATATCGTTTGTTCTGAAGAAATGTGACTCAGTATTGCAAGCCATCGTTAACTTTTGTAGTATCAGATTTTGCCTTACGCAAATCTCTATGAAGCGCTTGTACTCTCGTTTTCTCCAACAATCCTCTTTAAAAACAGAGCTCTTGGCAGGTATCACTACTTTTTTAACAATGGCTTATATTGCCTTCGTTAATCCCACTATATTACAAGAGGCTGGAATGGAGCCTGGTGGTGTTTTTACTGCTACTTGTCTGGTAACCGCTTTTGCGTGTGCATTTACTGGTCTTTACGCCAACACACCGATTGGCGTCGCACCAGGCATGGCCCTTAATATTTATTTTACCTACGGTGTGGTCCAGGGAATGGGTATTGATTGGCAACATGCGCTGGCTATGGTTTTCATTTCGGGACTGATGTTCCTGCTACTCACGCTTAGTCGTTTAAGACGGTTATTAATAGAATCCATACCTCATAATCTGCAAGTAGCTATTCTTATAGGAATTAGTTTACTCATTGCGTTAATAGCATTGCATAGCAATCAATTAATTATCGCTAATCCACATACCTTAATGGCACTTGGAAATCTTGCCAGTTTACAAAGTGGCCTGTTTATTATTGGTTTTTTAATAATTTTAATATTGGATTATTACCGTATTCCAGCAGCAATCATTCTTGGTATTTTAATCATTAGCGGTTTAAGTTTATTATTAGGTTTAACGCCATGGCGAGGAATAGTGGCTTTGCCTCCCTCCATGGAAACTACCTGGTTAAGGCTTGATTTTTCAGGATTTAACAGTGTTGCTGCCCTCAAAGCCACCTTCACCTTCTTTTTGATTGCAGTTTTTGATGCGACAGGAACACTTATTGGTTTGCTCAATCAATCTGTTTTTAAACATGAAGCCCACTACCAGCAGCGATTAAGCAAAAGCTTAACAGCAGATGCAGCAGCCTCAACCCTTGCCGGTCTTTTAGGTTCAGCCAGCACCTCACCTTATATCGAATCTGCCGCTGGTATTGAAGCTGGAGGACGCAGTGGTCTCACCGCTTTAGTCATTGCCACAGGATTTATTCTAATGTTGTTTTTCTTTCCCTTGGCTCAGATGATTCCCAGCTATGCGGTTGGTCCAGCCTTACTTTATGTAGCCTGTAGCATGATGAAGCATGTAATGGATTTAAAATTAACAGATTTTACGGAAATTGCGCCTTCAATGCTGACTATTATGTTAATTCCTTTTACTTCATCAATAGCCGATGGCATAGGAAGTGGTATTATTCTCTACACTGCTTTGAAAGTGATAACTCGGCAATCCATAAACCCTTTATTATTTATTCTAAGTTTATTATTCGTGCTATTTTTTGCAATTAGTTAGGCGTGACTTCATTGAGTTTTTGGCTGTCTACTTTGCGGGAAGCATTAATTTTTCACTTCACAAGAGCAAATAAAGCCATAGCCCAATTAGTAATTATTTCTCTTTAATGCCAAAAAAATTTACAAATATTTATAAAAAAAGTGCCTGCTTTTATGCAATACTTATTTTATTTAAGAAGAAAAAGTCATGATCATTTGTAACAATCAAGTCAACGAGGCTCAATTACAAGCGATTCAGGATCTATCGGCTTTATGTCGCGAACGGGATGGCGGAACGCCTACTATTTATAATCACCTTCTTCTACAAAAGCGTCCCACAGAAAACAATGTATTTTATTTTCAAGACGATCAGTTACTGGGTTTTTTGAGTGTTTATTTCTTTTATGAAGATGCTTGCGAAGTAAGTCTCCTTATCGCTCCTGCACATCGTCGACGAGGAATAGCAAAACAACTGCTAACCACTATCACTCCTCTTTTAATAGCCAAAGAAATGCATACTCTTATTTTTTCCAGCCCAACAGTAATTAATTCTCATTGGTTAACAGAACAAAAATTTCTTTATCGGAATAGCGAATATAAGATGCTGAGGGAAAGCTATGAACCCATTTTCCTATCCAATCCAAAACTGCAAATACGAAAAGCCACTTTAGACGATATACCTACTCTATGTTCCATCGATGAAGCGTGTTTTTCAGGACAGCAGGAAAACATGATGAACCGCTTTAACCTGTTGTTGAATGATAGTCATTATACCTTACTGTTAGCTTTGCATAATCATGTTGGCGTTGGTAAAGCGCATATTCATTGGCAACCCAAGGGAGCAATATTCTCTGACATTGCCATCTTACCGCAATATCAAAGACAGGGCTGGGGTGGAGAATTACTGTCTTATTGCATTAATCAAGCCTTGTCTATAGGTAAGAACAAGCTGATGCTCGATGTAGAAACTACTAATCAAAATGCCATTAATCTTTATACTCGTCTTGGTTTTAAAACAGCCAATATCAGCGACTACTGGACGATCCCTTTGCGAACATTAATACATAGCTGGAATTTACTTTAAGATTCATCAAATTGGTTCAACCTAATTGTAAAAAATTCAGCCATTCTGGTCTACACTTATATTGCAAGAGAAGTAACTGTTAAAACAGCTTTATCAATTTGGACGATGAAATGAACAAAATTAAAGCAGTTTTTTTCTTTCTTCTTTTTTCATGCACTCTTTATTCTGCTCATGCAACAATAAGAGTAGGTACTGTATTTTTTTATCCTCCTTTCGTGATGTCTATTAATGAAGGTTTTGATATCGACCTGATTAATCTTCTATGCCAAAGAATGAAGACTGACTGTGCCTTAATTCCCATGGATTTTAATAAACTCTTTACAGCGCTTGACAACGGCAACATCGATCTCGCCATCGGTGGTATTGTCATTTCAAAAGCAAGAGAAAAAAAATATATATTCACTCTGCCTTACATGCTAAGCAAAGGCGAGTTTCTGGTTTTAAAAGACAATCCGGCTTCAAGCATCAGCGATTTAGCTCAACAAACCATAGGCGTTATGAAAGGAGAACAGGCGTCAAATGTTTATTCAGATTTCCTCAATGTAAATTATCCTGGGTTGTTTAAATTTCAAAATTTTAACGATATAGAAGATTTGGTATCGGCACTTCGTAATCGAACAATAGCCGCAGCCTTTGTCCATGAATCAGCGGCTTATTACTGGGAACAAAATGGAGGTGGTCAATTTAAAATGCTGGGAAAGCCAATGTCTGTTGGCTTCGGAGTAAGCATTATGAGCCTACCCAAAAATGTAAATTTAGTTCAACAGCTTAATCAACAAATTTTGGCTATTGAACAAGATGGATCATTTGTTGGCCTATATCAGGAATATTTTGGCAATGAGCAAAATTAAATAGCTCTGTCTTAATATTACCTTAATTTTTGCACACTATTATATCAGTATTACTACAATTTTAACGAGTTTAGGCATGCCTAAGTATCATGGTCTTGTATTAGAAAAATATAAAGATAAAACTGCTGGTAAAAATAAAAGTGAGGTGGATGGTTTTTACCGAGCTAAAGGTAGCAGTGAAGAATTTCTTATTAAACAACCCAAGGATAAAAAAGAATTATTTACTGAGCTATTTGCTGGTCTTTTATTAAAGGAATTTACTAATCGAATAGTAAAAGCTTTAATTGCAGAAAAAAAACTGCCCAAAGGCTCTGAAAAATCACTTATCTTTGCCGATCTTATCCAACTTGATGACGACTCCTATGCCCTCATTCAACCTAAAATTAATTTTATCGAATTATTTAAAATCATCGGTACTGGCTATAAAGATGGCTCTGATCGCGATCCTTTCTGGGAGATGGTAAATGGTCCTTCAGCTTACCCAGCGCTTACACAAAATGGCGAGTATTTTGGCCTATCCTTGTCAATTATGTTTTCTTTGCTGTTTTGTGCTCATAGTGTTCACAGCGGAAATATAGTTTGCCTGAAGCCGCAAGGTACCCATCCTCTAGAGCAGATTATTTCTCAGTTTGGTCGCATAGACTGGGGGGATGCTTTCCGCTTTTTTGCCACAAATGCCAATAATGAGGAAGAAAATATTCTTTTCCCCGCAGAATATGAGGGACTTTTAAATTTAAAAAAATATACGAAAGGTTATGTTCAAAATTATCGTAATATTGCAGGCTTATTCACAGCAATTGCTGAAAAAGGGAAGCGTTTCGCCAAAAAAATGGAAGAAAAAGGAGAGCAATTGATACAGCAGTTTGAGGCAGAAGAAAAAGAGGCCTTACAAAAAGCGAGCGAAGCAACAACATTGGCTATGGAAGAAATTAAAGATGAAAAGAATCTTTTAGTAAAAGCAGCTCAGGAAAAAGCAGAAAAAGCTCGTAAATCAGGTCCAATGGCAACTTTTCTGCTGGATATAGTAACAAGTGCTTTTAGTCAAATACCAGAAGATTTATTGGATGCACAGACTAAGAAAAAATTGGCAGAATACCTTGATATTCCAGCTTTTGAACATGTGATCTTTGGAAAAAAAGATGGGAATTATTTCCAGGTTACTGAAGAATTTGCCAGAGTTTTAAAGCATCGTATGGGGAGAATTACTCAATTAAAAGAACAAGTTTCTCTGCAGCAAATAAAAGAAACTGATCTCTATCAGAGCATTCTTTACACATCAACAATTGATTTGTCTAGCAAAGTAAACAATGAAACTGTTTTTTCTGATTTCGTTGAGGATTTAACAAACTTTGTCAACTATAAAGATGAACTCAACCTGGCACAGGCCATTTGGATTGACTTTAGTAGAATCAATTTGCAACAACTTGCAAAGCAATACAACCACTATATCGATCTACTTACCCAACAGGCTGAAATTTTTAATTTATGGCAACATCACCCATCTCGTAATTTAAACGCGTTAGTTCCTTATAATGCAAAGAGGACTGATGAGTTACAAGCCGGGCATGCTTTCGTTCCCTACTACCGTGAAAGCACGATTTTACGCCGCCTGTCTACTATAGAACCGCAAAGCTTAGGTCTTTATCGTTTTCAACCCTATGAAGAGCCTGCACGCCAATACAGCCAAGAGAACCCTACCTGGAAAAAACTGCAAGATATTACTTCTGCAGGAAATCAAATTATAGGTTTTTTAAAAGCAGCACAGGGCCAATATAATTTTATAACAGAAGAGATTCAATCCAGTAAAATTAAGCTTAATCCACAAGAGATTAAAATAAAATACGAGAAAGGCATGCAAGATGTTTTAAAACACTTATCAGATGCCATTATCGCATTTAATGAAAGAAGAGAAACACTAATGCCTCTGTTTACGTCTTCGACCTTAGACAAATCTTTCTCATTTGACAGTAATTTTTTCTATCCTATCAGTGATGAAGAATTGTCTGCTTTAAATGGGGTGCAGCTAGCTACTATTTGTCTCGAGGAGTTAAACGCTGCGGAAAGTCGTTTATTATTTCGTGTTATTAATAATACTGCTTTATGGCAAACTATGAGTGATGCGCTTTCTGAGAATGAGGACAAATTTAAAGCCAGAGCAGACAATATTCCCTTTAAACTAGCTCGATTAGGTGAGTTACGCGAAAGCCTGGTTTCTTTTAATACACAAAAAGAAGCTTTTAACAACGCGACCACCTTGGATGAGAAAAATGTAGCCTTAGAACGTTTACAGGAAAAAGCCGAGGCACTTCCTGAGGTATTTCAGACAGAACTTGCTAAAATCATTGAAACAGCACAGAACGAATTACAAGAGCAACGAAGACTTTTGGAGGAATATAATGTCGCGTACACTGCTTTTGAAAAGGCTGATAACCAGGCTGAAGTATTTTCAAAAATACGCGCTGCCTATGATAAATTACCTTCTTATGTACGAGATTTAGAGCTGGAACGGCTTAAGGCAGCTACACAATCAGCTTTTAACGCTTGTGTTGCCTCATTTGATGCCGTAATTATTGAACCGACGCTGGAAGAAGTGGATAAAAAACTACAACAATTTACTGCTTTGCAAACTTTCTTCACTTCATTGCCTGAATTCCTCGCCGAGGGCTACCGCACCGAATTTGCGCAAAAAGAAAAACAACAGAACTTTTATCAAGCATTAAAAACTTACAACAGTTTACAAACTCTATCGCAAAAAGTAGACGGTTTTAATGCCTTGGCGGCTAGTAAGAGAGCGCTTGCCGATTCTGATTCAGTAAGTAGTTATTATCCAGCGTTGGAAGAAATTCATAGAGCATTAACTACACTACTGAAGGAGCAAACCGTCCAGGTAAATGCGAAAGTAGCGCCCTTGGAACAACAGTTGACTAAATTAAAAGCTCATCTTAGCTCAATTCCAGAGCCTGAGAAGTCTCTATTCCTGCAGAGTGCTTTAAAAGATAAAACACTTTGGGAGGCTGTTGCCTCTTGCGAGAAAAAGCAGTTTTCTTCAGGGCTGGTTGCTGACTTGTTAGCCCTTAAAAAATTTCATGATGATAAGCTGGATTCCAATGAAGATAGCCAATTTGGTCAAGCCTATACAGATTCTTTGAATAATTTTTATAAAGAGGCGGTAAGGATTCGCTTATCCGATAAATCAGCTAAAGAACAGGCAAGCGCTATTCTTAAGACTGCTCACAGTGAATTTATTCATCGTCATGATAAGGAGCGCCTGATTGCTGATGTCATCATGGTTGTTAGTATTATAGGCCTTGTCATTGGTGCCGGACGATTGCTTGCTGGAAAATCCTTCTTCTTTAGCCAGGCCAAAACTGACCGTGAGGCTGAGTTTGCCAATCAGTGGCTGAAACAATTACCTGATGAAAATGAAGAAAGTGATCAAACTCGTCTGATATCTCCTCCTGCTGCATAAAGCATAGCAAGCAGGCAAAGAGAGGCTGGGGGCTCAAAATCAGCGGCGTTACCCTGTCCTCTCTCATGCAAGGATTGCGATAAGACTTCTCTTCATGTTAGCTTAGTCATAGAAAAAGTGATTCCTCCTGTTCTGGAGGCATGTTGATAAGTAAAAGGAATTTATGAAAGCATTGTTTTTAGTTTGTCTGACTTTTGCAACGCTCGCCTCAGCCTCCATAGTAAATCAACCAACTGATTTCAAAGACAAAGCAGTTCAGCAATTATTGCAAGAACATTTGCAAAAATATGGTACCATGGAATCCTTTTCAGCCATTCAAGCTTCAATTAAAGTGAAGGATGAATTATCCACCTATGTGACAGGACATCGCGATAAAAAACCTGATAGTCCCCCTATTGATGCCAACTCTCTTTTTGACATCGGCAGTATTACCAAATCGTTTACCGCAGCCATTGCTCTGCTTGCTGAAAGTGATTCCAAGCTCAAACTGACAACGACTTTAAGTACTTATTTACCGCAGTATCCACATTGGGGAGATGTCAGTATAATGAGCTTGATGGATATGAGTAGCGGTCTTCCCAATTATTCTGATGCGCCTAAAATTAATTACTTCATGAGTAAAAATTTACGTCAGTATTGGAGTCAGGATGACTTAATTAATCTGGTGTACTTTAAGGAGTTTAACCCACCTCGAAAACCTGGATTTTTTTACAGCAATACAGGCTACATTTTAATGGATAAGATATTGAGTAAAGCTTACAATACTCCCTTTCAAACCCTGATTATTGATAAAATCATTCATCCTCTCAATTTAAAAAATACGTTTTATCCAATACCTGAATATCCTGCTAATGTCTTACCACGCCTGGTTAGAGGTTATTCCTACAATGTCTATGATAATCCTGAGTTACTGGGCCAGGATGTCACTGAAAATAATTTAAGTTGGGCCGGTGCTGCCGGTGCCATCGTTGCTAATAGTGAAGATGTGGTTCATTGGGTAGAACATTTATTCATTGAAAACAAACTCTTGACTAAAGCACAACAAGAAAAAATGCAGCGACTTATCTCAACGAGCTCAGGACTACCTATTTCTGCTACCACCGAGCAAAATCCCTATGGCTTTGGTCTTGGAATTATTCAGGGCTATGATGCCAAAATTGGACGCTATTGGTTTTATGAAGGCGAAACTTTAGGCTATAGAGCCGTTTATATGTACGTACCTTGTAATCGAGTCATTATTGCTACTTTATTTAACAGCGCCACCAATCACGACAATGACCATTCACGTGAATTGATACTAAAAATTTATAATCATCTGCTTGAGACAGATGAAATGCTTATTTGCGGTCAAGATAAGATGGATGTATAACCTTGAATACAACTTGACAGAATTTCTAAAGGCTTTAGTATTTGCTTTTTATTGCGACGGGAACGCGCCAGAGGGGATGGAATGAAAAAAAGAGTGGTCATCACTGGGATGGAAATTGTATCTTCCATCGGTAATGGGCTTGAGGCTTTCTGGCAAGCAGCATCAAAGGGAGAGTGTGGCATAAGGCGCATTCAAGCTTACGACCCTTCCCCCTATCCAACACAAATTGGTGGAGAAGTTACGCTCTCTTTAGCTCATTTACCCAATTTTGACAAATCAAATCGTTTTCCTCGTGTCGCACAATATGCCTTATATTGTGCCCATCATGCCATTGAGCGAGCAGGACTTACGTCAGAAGAGCTCAGTAAAGCAGGGACTTACATTGGCACCAGTCTTGGCGGCACACCTGAACTTGAGCCTGCTTTTAATACATTTTTTACGCAAAGCTGGAAAAAAATCCCACCGCTTAGTGTGATTCGTGGCATGCCCAATTCTGTAGCCAATCATATTGCAATCGCTTTTGGTCTTGGAGGACCTAATTCCACCATCTCCAATGCCTGTGTCTCATCTGCCGAAGCAATTGGCTATGCCTACCAACAGATTGCCAATGGTCAATTGCCTCTGGCAGTATGTGGTGGTACTGAATCTCTACTCTGGGAAACAATTATGGCGGCATGGTGTAAATTACGCGTTATGTCGACACAAAATGAAAATCCGAAATTAGCCAGCCGACCTTTTGATAAACATCGTGATGGGTTAGTCATGGCTGATGGGGCTGGTATTTTAATTCTCGAAGACTTGCAACATGCCAAAGCCCGAGGAGCCAAAATTTACGCAGAAATTATTGGCTTTGGCGCCAGCTGTGATGCCTATCATGTCACAGCGCCCAATGTACAAGGACAGGTTCGTGCAATTCACGCTGCCCTGGATGACGCTAAACTTGCCATAAGCGATGTGCAATATATTAATGCTCACGGCACAGGCACTCAATTAAATGACATTACAGAAACAGAAACAATAAAAACTGTCTTCGGCAAACGCGCTTATGAAATACCTGTAACAGCACAAAAAGCAATGACTGGGCATGCCATTGGTGCTGCTGGAGCAATGGAAATTATTGCCACTACCTTAAGTTTACAGCACGATTTTTTATTACCAACCATTAATCTGGAAGAGCCCGACCCGGCTTGTGATTTGGATTATGTAGCCAATCACGGACGCAAGCAGCAAATTGATATAGCCCTGTCTAATCACTTTGCGTTTGGTGGTGCAAATGCCGCGTTGCTGTTACGGCGGGTATAAAGATTCACAATTGAAGCAGCATCGCGCTATAATCGCTCTATTTTGCACGATTATAAGGTACATTAATGAATGCTTTGCTATGTGAGGTTGCCAATCTAGTTAACGGAGTCGTGATTGGTGATGAAAAAATTCAAATTTCTTCATTGGCACCTATTGATAATATTATTGAAGGTTCACTGGTTTTTGCAGAAGGCCCTGATAATATTAATCTGGCCGAAAATTCTGCTGCAGCTGCCATTCTGGTAAACCCTGCGGTTACAAGCAACAAAAAATCAGTCATTCAGGTGGCTCATCCCTTCAAAGCGTTTATCCAACTGCTGAACTATTTCTATCCAGCCAGGAAAACACCTGCTGGCATTCATCCCACTGCTATTATTGCCGATGATGTTGTATTAGGCAAAGATGTTGCTATAGGTCCCTATGTCACCATTGAAGCGGGAACACAGATTGGTAACAATTGTGTCATAAAAAGCCATGTTTCTATTGGTGACAATGTAACAATTGGTCCAGACACCACCATTCATCCTCATGTTACTGTGTATAACGATTGTCAGATTGGAGCACGAGTGGCTATTCATGCTTCCTCAGTCATCGGTTCGGATGGTTTTGGCTATACTTTTATAGATAACCAGCATTTAAAAGTTCCTCATGTAGGAAATGTAATTATTGAAGATGATGTGGAAATTGGTGCCAATACTGTGGTTGACAGAGCAACTTTGGGTTCAACCGTTATTGGTGCTGGTACAAAAATAGATAATCTCGTGCAGGTTGCTCATTCCGTAAAACTGGGTAAACACAATATATTGTGTGCTTTTACTGGAATTGCAGGCAGCACAACCAGTGGAAATAATGTAGTTTTTGCTGCAAATGTCGGTGTTAGCGATCATGTGCGTATTGACGATGGTGTTGTCTTGGCCGCACGTGCCGGTGTACCTCCTAAAAAACATCTTAGGAAAGGGAATATATACTTAGGTAGTCCCGCCAGACCTAGAGAGAAAGCAATTGAGCAGGAATTAGCCGTAACACGCATTCCACTCATGCGCAAAAATTTAAAGAGTTTAAGCGACCGAGTTGAAGAACTTAGTCAGCGTTTAGCCCAACAAGAGACAGACTAATGGCCGCACCACTAATTTTAATTGATGGCTCCTCCTATTTTTTTCGCGCATTTCATGCGCTTCCCCCGCTGACTACCTCCAAAGGACAACCAACAGGTGCTGTCTATGGAGTAGCCAACATGGTCAAACGCTTAATCAAAGATTATAAACCCGAACAAATTGCTGTAGTTTTTGATGCCAAAGGAAAAACCTTCAGGGATGATTGGTACCCTGAGTACAAGGCACATCGTGCGCCGATGCCCGATGATTTATATTGTCAGTTTCAACCATTACTCACTTTATTGGAAGCCATGGGTTTGCCCATTTTAATTATCGAAGGTGTTGAAGCTGATGATGTCATTGGGACTATTGCCCATTGGGCAACTGCACAAGGTCAAGCGGTTTTAATTTCAACCAGCGATAAGGATATGGCGCAATTAGTTAATGAGCATGTAACACTCATTAATACGATGACTAATCAAGTACTCAATATAGAAGGGGTTAAAAATAAATTTGGCGTGGCTCCTTGTCAAATGATTGACTATCTCACTTTAATTGGCGACAGCGTTGACAATATTCCTGGCGTAACCAAATGTGGGCCCAAAACAGCGGCCAAGTGGTTACTTGAATATCAAACTCTCGATAATTTATTGGCCAATTCATCAGGCATTGGTGGTAAAATTGGCGAATACTTACGAGAGAGCCTGCCCCATCTACCGTTATCCAAACGCTTGGTAACCATTAAAACTGACGTGGCATTACCTTTAACCCTGTCCGATTTAGCCGTTAAACAAGCGAACCGTGAGCAATTGATTGCACTAACTCGCGAAATGGAGTTTAAAGCCTGGTTGAAAGAGCTCCTGGGTGAAGAAGAAGCAGAAACGGCAAGTATTGGCTTAGGACCACCTTTACCCGTTCATTTTTCCATTATTAACACCGAAAAACAATTAACTGATTTGGTGGCACAGCTTAAAAACTGCCAGCAGTTTTGTCTTAATATTGAAACAGACAATAAAAACTCGTTGGACGCAGCCATCATAGGTATTGGCTTGATTTTGGAGGAAGATAAGCCTCTTTATATTCCATTGGCTCACCGAGACGACAGTATGCAACTGGCGCGTGAGAAAGTATTAGTGACATTAAAACCAATTCTTGAAAACTCACAAATTGGCAAAATAGGCCAGAATTTAAAATACGATTACAATGTTTTAAAGAAGCATGGGATTCATTTAAAAGGCATCGCTTTTGATATCATGCTCGAATCCTATGTGCTTAACAGTAACGCAAGCAAACATGATAGAGATTCACTTGCATTGAAATATTTGGGACATAAAACCATCAGCTATGAAGATATTGCTGGCAAAGGGGGCAAACAGCAGGCTTATGATCAAATTCCAGTGACGCAGGCAGCACCTTATGCAGCAGGAGCCGCAGACGTTAGCCTAAGGCTGCATAATAAACTTTACCCCATGCTGGATGAATCTCTGAGAAAGGTGTTAAAGGAAATCGAAATTCCTTTATTAACTGTACTTGCCGAAATGGAATTGCAAGGGGTATTAATTGATGAGAAAACCCTGGAGAAACATGGAGAACGTTTAAAATTACGCATGGCAGAACTTGAGCAAGAAGCCCTAGAGCTTGCTGGCCTTCCTTTTAATTTAAACTCTCCAAAACAGTTACAAGAAGTTCTTTTCGATAAGTTGAAACTGCCTGTATTTAATAAAACACCAACTGGTCAACCCTCTACTGCTGAATCGGTTTTACAAGAACTCGCTTTTGATTATCGCTTGCCAGCGGTGATTCTTGAATATCGAAGCTTAAGCAAATTAGTCAGTACTTATATTGAAGCATTACCCAAATGTATTAATCCTCTTACTCATCGGGTGCATACTTGTTATAACCAGGCAGTAGCTGCTACAGGTCGCCTCTCGTCAAGTGAGCCTAATTTGCAGAATATCCCCATTCGAAATGAAGAAGGGCGTTTAATTCGCAAAGCCTTTGTTGCTCCTCCTGAGCATGTGCTAGTTGCAGCCGATTATTCACAGATTGAATTGCGGATCATGGCCCATCTATCGCAAGATGAAAATTTATTAAAGGCGTTTTCCATGGGTTGGGATATCCATACCGCCACTGCCAGTGAAATTTTTCAGGTTCCTTTAGAAGAAGTGAGCCATGAACAGCGCCGCCGCTCCAAAGCAATCAATTTCGGCTTAATTTATGGCATGTCAGCCTTTGGTCTTTCAAAACAACTCGGCCTTGAACGAAAGGATGCGCAAAATTACATGAATACTTATTTTCAACGTTACCCGGGCGTTTTGGAGTATATGGAGCGTACGCGAAAGCAAGCGCATCAACAAGGCTATGTTGAAACACTGTTTGGCCGTCGTCTGCATTTACCAGAAATTAATACCCGTAACATGGTTCGCCAAAAAGCGGCTGAGCGAATGGCTATTAATGCACCTATGCAAGGTACGGCTGCAGACATTATTAAAAAGGCCATGATTGCTATTGCCAAATGGCAAGAACACCAACAGCAATCTCACTGCAGAATGATTATGCAAGTCCATGATGAATTGATTTTTGAAGTACATCAGGCTTATGTCGAAGCAACCATTCATACCATTCGTGAATTAATGGAACATGCGGCAAAATTATCGGTCCCTCTACAAGTTTCAATAGGCGTGGGACAGGATTGGGACGAGGCACATTAATCTCAATATTCCAAACCTGGGTACAGATCCAGAGAACTAAGCCCAGGTCTATATTGTGTTGCCCAGCCTACATTTCTGGCTTAATTAAATAGCTATCTATGACACGATTAGGCACTAAGACTAATAAAATTGGTGCGCTTGGTAAAAATTACCAAATATTGAATGAGGAAATTGGCCATAAATATTAGAAATTCAGCAATGATTTTGCTGAGGTAAATGCTCAACCCCGTGTAATGAATTAAATTCATTACGTAAAATGAAGACACACTCATTATTACAACCAAAACACTATATTGAAAAGCAGACACTAACAGGTTTTTTTTTGATTTAAAGGACAAATTTTTGTTTAAAATAAAATTGACCGGGGCGGAAATAAGACGGGCACCAAATACGGCCCAAGCAGCTTGTTGGCTGACAAAATAAATCAGCGAAAACAAACTGAAATCCAGCAAAAAAGAAAAGATAGCCACCGAGCAAAAGCGCAAAAAGATAAAATAAATCCTGAGCGAATCCAAGAAGGGATTGAAATGAGAGCCTTTATTGTTATCAATGTAAATCGTTTCAATCGGTAATTGCTCTATCGACAGACGGAGTTTTTTTGCAATGAAAAACATTTCAAATTCAAACTCATAGCGCTTCGTGGAGGTCATTACCAAGCGGCGAATTAATTGATTAGGGATTCCTCGAAGACCTGTTTGCGTATCTTTAACCTTGCTGCGCGTAATTAAATTAAAGAGAAACTTAGTGAGAACATT
This sequence comes from Legionella clemsonensis, assembly GCF_002240035.1. NCBI lineage: Bacteria > Pseudomonadati > Pseudomonadota > Gammaproteobacteria > Legionellales > Legionellaceae > Legionella > Legionella clemsonensis. The sequence continues at coordinate 3,120,914 of NZ_CP016397.1, forward strand.
ACCGAATCGGCTGCGTAAAGGAATAGTCGCCTTAGCCATTTGACGAATCCCTAAATATAATTTTGAAGGCTCTGCATAAAAGCACTGGCTAAGACGGATAATATCCTGGACGCTATGTTGTCCATCAGCATCGGCAGTAATAACCCCAGGAGATTTATCCGAAAAAACAGCCAGGTAATAATTCATCGCCGTTTTAAGCGCCGCACCCTTACCTTGATTTTGCTCATGGTGCAAAACAATATAACCGTTTGCTTCCAATTGTTTAAACACGTTTAAGGAGTCCGCGTTAGAACCATCATTCACAATAATGCATTGTTGCTCTGGAAAAAGCTCACGATGTTTGTTTAATAATTGAATAAGCCCTTCATCAGGGTTATACGCTGGAATAATTAAAACTGGATTTATGGATGGCATAAACAGGACTTCCTGGTTCACGAAAGTCGATGGTTAAATGACTTCGTTCATTACTTCGGGCACAATTAAACTGCCTTTTAATTTAGGGCTTGTTTTCAAATAATTCTCGACGTCCCGCGACTTGGTTGTAAGATCTAAAAATCTTATTGTATCACTGGAATTTGTGGATAAACCCCGAAACTGGCAATCAAGAATTTTCCCTAGGCAAGTACTGCCAACAGACCTTACTTCTATTTACTTTTTATTGAACTAAGCAGATGATAAGCAACTTTTTGGTTCAATAAGTAAAGCAACGTTAGTTCGGCTAAGCTAACAAATTTCATGGGAGAGTTCAATCTTCCATAATTTAATTCTTATCCGGGCAGAGGATAATTATGGTACTGCTGTTTTGTATATTATTCTGTTTTATCTTGATTGGCTGGGGATTTTTCTTTACACGCTTACTAAAATGCACATTGTCTGTCGGTTTGGTAAACGCTACCAGTTTTTCAGGTTTAGTGATTTTTTACAGCTTTTTAGGAGCAGTTCCACAACCGGCAAGCATAATTTTGCTTGGATGTGGTGGTCTATTTTTTATACTTTATTTAAGTTATCTCATAAAAAACTCCCAGTGCAAACAGTTCATCCTTACCACACTGGCCTATTTGATTTTATGCGGTTTGTGCTTTTCCATCGCCTATGGCCTTAAATTCAGAAGTATCGACGATTATTCCTATTGGGGTACTATCAGTAAGTATTTATTCATCTTTCATGCATTACCAGACAATGCTAATTACATTAATCCTAGCTTTCTTACCTATATTCCAGGAATGGCCAGTGTCCATTATCTGCTTTATACCTTGGCTCACCAATACTCCCAACTGTTAGGCTATTTTGCGCAAGGATTAATACTCGTTTCAGCCATGATGGTACTTTTCGATCCCAAAACCATCGCTCGCTCGGTCGTTCGTTTAAGTCTTTGGTTAATTCTGTTTACGCTGGCCTATGGTACTGTCTTTGCCCGCATGGAAGTTGATGCCTATGTTGCTGCTTATTTATTGGCAATTACCTGGTTGATTTATAACAAAGAACACCCTGTGTCGATAGTTTTACCCATCCTCTTTCTTTCCATTATTAAAGAAATAGGCCTTGCCTTTTCCATTCTTTCTTTAGTTTTGTTGGCCTTGGTTGAATCACACAATCGCAAAATTTTGCTCCATTGCCTAAGCATGTTGATTGCCGTATTACTGACAAAATTTCTATGGAAATTTCATGTTAGCAGCTATGATTTTCACAGTTTTTCCCAAGAGGTTTCGTTAAAAACAGCCACTGCGGCACTTAACCCTTTCAATCCTGCCTATCACCAAGTACAACAACTGTACATTAAGGAAATGCTATTCGCCAGTTTTGATTATCTCATTAAGCTACCTTATCTATTACTTTATTTGTTCATTGCGGGGCTATGGTATTGGTCTTTAAAAAACGAGGATATCGATAAAGTCAGGCTCAACAGGGCGATGATGGTTTTTATCCTGTTTGCTGTCTTATATTTACTGATGTTGTATTGCCTGCAAGCCATTGTTTTTGCAGTTGGCCATGAAAATAAAAAAATATTAGGGTTTCATCGTTACTTTAATATGCTTTTTCTACCTTGGTTTTGCTTACTTATTTTTGCAATCCTGGATGCAACAAAATCACCAGCATGGGATAGTTTATCAAAGCCAGCTCCGCTAATGGTGATTATTGTCGCTGTTACTCTTTTGATTGGCGGAAAGATAGAGAGAATTAGAAAATTTTACCAGCCGCACCAACTCTATCAACTTCAGGCTTTAATTGAGGCGCAGGTGCAGCAGCTAAACAATAATAACTGGTCCATTTGTGTCATTAACCCGCCTAAACCAGCTTATCAAGTGACAATGCCTTTAAGCTATTTTTTCATGCCGAATCGAATTCTTTATCCGATTGATACTAAAGAACTTGCTAATTGCGAGCTGAAATTGGAGTGGGCTAAGGATGATAAACTAGTGGTTCGCACCCATTAGCCAGTAGCCGTGTAATTATGATTGGAAATTATGCTGAATCTTCTTTTCCACCTCTTCTTGAGCCACCCTAACTGAACCTTCCACACTTAAATGAGCCCAAGGTTTAACCGGTAGAAAGCGATTAATTAGTCGAATCAGCGTATCCCATATTCGATTGATCGTGGGAGCAGTAAATTTATTAGCGGGAAGTCTTTCGCTGATAATATCACGCAAGTCACCCATAATTTGCCGAGCAAAATTAAAATCCTGGCAAGTATCTTCATTTGCCTGTGTGATTTTGGCTTTTAAAGCATATAACGTTTTCGGTTGTTTTAAATGCACTGCAGTATACTCCTCATGCATGCCTAAGGCTTTTTCAATGGCTTCTTTTTCCAAAGGTTTTGCAACTTTAATTCTATCTTCTAACATGACGATGAGATCATTAACCATTTCTGCAACATTGTTTACCACGCTAGGTACTGCTGGAATTTTTAATATTTCTTTATCGTAAGTTTCCAGCATTTCGCTAAATTCATCAGGCTTAAGTCTTTGTGTGGGACTTTCCTTGATCATTTTTTTTATGATTTCCAATAGTGTGTTAATTTGCTCAGAATTTAAGTTAGGGAAAGCTTTAGCAAATCCTTTTTCCCAGTCACCAATGGGCCTAAGTCTTATTATATTTGTTTCCTGATTGGCTAGGATCAGTCTTTCTTTTTTTACTAGATGCAGTCCCTCAAGTATGCTAATACCGGCAGAATAAATATCCGCTGTTTGATTAATTGAAATTCCAATAAATAATTCCAAAGGAGAATAAAGTGGTGTACCACGAGATACCGACTCACCATGACCTTTAATAGCCGAAAAACCATAATCAACTGCTTTGACTGTAAAATCAGTATTTACAATAAAATTGGCTGGTTTCACATCTCCATGAATCACGCCCGCTTGATGCAGTCGATAGATTTCTTGGAACATACCGCGCATAATTACCAGAAAGTCTTGGCCGCTATACTTACCTTCTTTAATGAGTTCATCCATATTCGTACCAGGACAATACTCATTAACCATAATAGCCTTGGTCAAGCTTTCTCTTTTTTTGCTCGGTTGAAAAAAAAGGCCCTCTGTATATCCTAAATGAATACCGACTGACGCTTCTCTTTGAATATCGTCTTTTAGTTCAGCACTATTTGGTTTATGAGCCTCTATTTTTTGTACTTTAATTGCTTTAATAGTCCCTGTTTGTGAATTCCTTGCCTTAACCACTTTCCCCCAAGCCCCTTTACCCAGGGTATGAATTTTATCATAGGATTTTTTTATGCTTGTGTTTGTTACAGTAATTACTTTCTTAGGTTTATTTTCTACAGATTTAGTCATGATATATCTTTGTCCGAAGTGATTAGAATCTTATTAATACTGAATAATGCCATTAGAACCTTAATGTTTTCTTAAGAGTTGAATATTTTTTGCACTAAATGAGATAAATTAATAGAAACTTTGACTTAAATTTATGAATGACAAAATAGGTCGGCATTGAGCCCACCTATTAAATAGCTTTAAATTAATTCGCCCCGGAGTCGCCTTAGACGAGTTCAAAATCACCCAATAATATATTCCTGTCTTACCCAGGCTGATAGCTCGGATGTAACTCTAGAGGCATTACCTGTTGTAAACGTTCATAAACAGCAAGTAATTGCGTGCAAAAAACATGGAACTGCTGTCTGTCTTCCCAAAGTTCGTAATCATAGCCTCTTCGAAAAGCTTGCGATCTCGCCAAATTTTTAATAATTTGACGGTCTTGGCCCGGCAATTCCAGATCACTATTTAACTCCACCAACTCCATAAGCCGTTGAGGCTGATTTATTTTTTTATGTTCATGTAAAAGATAGGCCTTTAACGTTAATTCAAATGCTGTATACATTAATGAAGCAACTGCTGTTAATGCATCACTGGTTTCATAGCCCATTCCAGCTACTTCACCATTGTTATGCAATAAATGTTGCGCACAATAAGCATGCTCAGTTGCTATTTTAAGTAACTCCAGAGGCGAAAGATTTTTTTTATCCATGGATAACTCTCTTCAACACTAAATATTAAAAACTACATCCCTACATTTGAGGTATAATATAGTCCTCTTTGACGTTTTTATTTTTTATGCAACGCTTTTTAAATAGTTCTCTAACTATTGGTTCACTACAGTTGCCAACTCGTTTAATTCAAGGACCTTTAGCAGGTTTTAGTTGTGCTCCATTTCGTGAACTGTTTATGACATTCAAGTCCCCCGCTTACTGTGTCAGTGAAATGATTTCTGCGCACGATGTATTATACAAACATAAATCAAATTCCCGTTATCTTTTTCGTTCACCCCAAGAAGGATTACTTTGCTATCAAATTGCAGGCAATGAGCCTTCAGTCATGGCTGATGCTGCCGTACTGTTGCAACAGCATGGTGCTGATCTCATTGATATAAATTGCGGTTGTCCTAAAAGCAAAATTCGAAAAAAAGGAGCAGGGAGTGCTTTACTCGATAATCCGTCATTGTTAATTGCTATTATAGCTGCTATTCGACCAAAACTTAGCATTCCGTTGACGGTAAAAATTCGTCTTTCAGAAAATAACTATGATTTGACTTTAGCAAAAAAAATAGCAGAAGCCGGTGCCGATGCACTCATTGTGCATGGGCGGCATTGGTCAGAAAATTATGCCAAGCCCTGCAATTTGGCACAAATAAAACAAATTAAACAGGCTGTCGCTATACCTGTTATTGCCAATGGCGATATTAACAATCGACAATCGCTTTTAAATGCCGTAACTGTGAGTGAATGTGATGGCTATATGGTAAGTCGAGCTGGCACAGGTCAACCTTGGCTTTATAAAAATTTATTGCACGATTTACAAATTACGGTGGATGATGAGTGGCACAAGGCACTGTATATGCAACATCTGCTAGGACTTGCGCGTCTGGAAAATGATTACAAGGCGATGCTACAAAGCAAGTCATTGTTTCGCTATTATTTTAAAAACCGAGTGACTCAACAACAACTTCAAGCTTTTTATAGACTGGAAACATTATTTGACATTGAGTGTACGCTTAAAACTCTCAAACTTACTGAATAGAAATAGTCCGATATATTATTTTTACTCATGTCTGAAATTTTTTGGTGTCAAGACTGTTTTTTTAAAATTTATTTGGTTATTATGACAAACCCAGTTGAAGCTATTATTCTTAAGTTCTCTGTGGATAACTTTATTCTCTATTCGATTTTATTCTCTTGCTTAATCCCTCTTAAATTTTCCAATTGTCAAGTTACGCATGACTTTAAAGCTATTCTTCATTCTACAGTTTTGCAATCTTTTATCCACAAAATCTGTGGATAAAACTGTGTATAGACTGTAAAGTTGCTCAGGAAATACTACGACCTCCATCAACATTCAAAATTTGACCAGTAATAAATGGGTTTTCCACCAAGGCCAATACTGCCTGAGCAATAAATGCAGGATGACCATGACGTTTCAACGGTGTTTGTGCAATAATTTGTTGTTGGATTTCCAACTTAAGACGGTTGCCATGCTCAGGCCACATAATAGCCCCGGGGGCTACTGCATTAACACGCACCTTAGGTGCAAACTCTCTGGCTAAAGCTTTTGTCTGCATTACCAACGCTGCTTTGGTTTGGCTATAGACAGCGTACTCTTTAAGCGGTTTTTCAGCATGAATATCCGTTAGATTAATAATAACACCTTCCTGTTTTGCTAAATGAGGAAATGCCTCGAGACTTAAAAAAAAGGGTAGCTTGACATTTAGATTAAATAATTCATTCCAAGCGTCCTCATCTTGGGTTGCCAAATTCGTGCGATTGAAGATAGAGGCGTTATTTACCAGTAAATCAAGGCGCCCACCCCAGTCCAAAGCTGCAGCGATAAGCGCATTGGCGGCATCTGACGCATTTAAATTCTGTGCAATCACAACAGCACTGTCTTGACGTTGATTATTGAGTGAAGTTGCAAGTTGTTGTGCATCCTTTAAAGATTGATGACAATGAATAACTACTTTAAAATTGGCTGCATGTAATTTAGAAACAATAGCGGCTCCAATCCGTCTTGCAGCACCGGTCACCAAGGCCACTTTTACTGCTGGTTTATTGGCTTGAGTCAAAGTATTCCCCATTTATTAGTTAGCAATTATGAGCCTATTTTCTCTGATATGTGAACAAATTCAACAACAAGGCGCGCTACCTTTCGTTGAATTTATGCAGCAAGCTTTATATAACCCCTATTACGGCTATTATAGTGCCGGCTTGCAAAAATTCGGGAGTCAGGGAGATTTTGTCACCGCTCCAGAATTAACTCCCTTGTTTGGCTATACCATCGCGAATCAATGCCAACCAATTCTCTCACAACTTAAAGAGCCAATCTTATTTGAATTTGGTGCCGGTTCAGGCAAACTCTGCGTTGACATGTTGCAACAACTCGAATATTTAAACTGCCTCCCTCATCAATATGTTATTCTCGAAGTAAGCAGCAATTTAAAACAACGTCAGCAGTCTTTTATCCAGGAAAAAATTCCGCATTTGTTTTCACGCATTCTCTGGCTTGAGCGATGGCCTGAGAAGCCTTTTAAAGGCATCGTGATTGCGAATGAAGTACTCGATGCCATGCCCGTACATCGTTTTCTGCAAACTGAACAGGGTTTGCTGGAAAGCCATGTGGTATTGGATGAGCAAATGCAATTAGCAGAGACTTTTAAACCTTGTACTAACGAGCGCTTGCTCAACTATATTCAACAGGTCTTTCCTCGTGAATTGTTTCCCTATCAATCCGAAGCCAATTTATTCATCGATGACTGGATAAAACAATGTGCATTAATGCTTGAGCAAGGCGTTATGTTTCTCATTGACTATGGCTTTCCCCGGCATGAATTTTATCATCCGGATCGTAACACCGGCACCTTAATGTGCCATTATCGCCATCTTGCACACAGCAATCCCTTTATTCATCTTGGCGAACAAGACATTACCGCGCATGTTGATTTTACTCATATTGCAGAGGCAGGTTCTCAGGCGGGTTTTAATATCGCAGGCTACACCAATCAAGCCTCTTTTTTACTAGCCAATGGTTTGTTAAGCTTGCTAGATAAGCTAAACGATGAATTACTTCGCGTTCACGCAAATCAGGCAGTGAAACAACTACTGCAACCTAGTGAGATGGGCGAACTGTTTAAAGTCATTGCTTTAAGCAAAAATCTTGACATCCCTTTACTTGGTTTTCAATTGCAGGACAAACGAGCGAGTTTATGATGAAGAAATATTTGACTACAGTAGAACTGCAAAAAGAATCCATGAAATTTTCCGCAGGCCATACTACCATTTTCTCTGCGACAGAAAGAGAGCCCCTGCATGGACATATGTATGGTGTCTATTTAGCACTGACAACCTGGGTTGAAGAAAATGGCTTAACCTTCGATTATCGCTATTACAAAGAACGCATCCATAAACTTTGCCGCTATTTAAATCAAACCTTTCTAATGCCGCAATTCTCTCCCTTCTTGCAATTTGCAGAAGATGAAGACTATTACTATTTTACCTTTAATAATAAAAAAATCCCTTTTTTAAAAGAAGACGTTACCCTCATGCCACTCACCAATATTACCGTCGAGGAGCTCTCGCGATGGTTTGTGCAAGAGTTAATCAAGGATACTGCAGAGCTTAATAAGCATCGTATTGAAAAAGTAGTCGTGAAAGTATTCTCTGCACCAGGACAATCTGCTAGTCATGAGTGGTATCGTCAGCAATGATAAGTCAATTGCTTTATTAAATGAAAACGTCGATGGACAAAGTCTATAAAATTTGTATCCCCCATACCTCGCGTGATTTTTTTGACTATCACAGTGCTTCACCACTTTGCATGGGCGCGCGTGTCTGGGTGCCTTTTCGCAAACAGACACGTCTAGGATTTGTAATGGGTGAACAAACATCCCCATCCCATGAAAAGCTTAAATCAATTACTGCAATTGTTGATGAAACTCCTCTGCTAACCCCAACCATTCTGAAGTTGTGTCAGTGGGTTTGTAGTTATTATCAATCCCCTTTATCGGAAGTTATTCCCTTAGCATTACCTAAAAATTATCGGCTGGGCAAGCCCCGTCAATTGCCAATGGTGGAGCATTTTTATTTGGCCAGGCCTGTTCAGGAAGCTTATAACAGCATTGGCTTAAGAGCTCATAAAAAGCGCGCACTTCTTGATTTTCTTCACCAGCAAACTCATCCTGTAACCAAAAAGGAAATTCTACAGGCAGGCTTTACACAAGCACAATTAAATGGTCTGTTAACCCTAAAGTTAATCACAAAAAAGCAGGAATTAGCCCTTCCTCTCAATGAGAAAAAAAATAAAGATACACCATTACTCCTGAATGAAGAACAACGATTAGCGGTACAAGCAATAACAGCCCAATTAAATGATTATCATTGTTTTTTATTACAAGGTGTCACTGGCAGTGGCAAAACTGAAGTTTATTTGCAAGTTATTGCTGACGTTTTGGCGCAAGGAAAGCAAGTTCTTGTACTGGTTCCTGAAATTGGCTTAACACCTCAGCTACTTTCTCGTTTTACGGCACGTTTTAATGAACCCATGGTTGTTATTCATTCAAATTTAAATGAAACAGAACGGCAATTTGCCTGGCAGCTGGCTCATGATAATTTAGCAAAACTGGTTATTGGAACACGCACAGCAATATTCACTCCCATGCCTGCTTTAGGTTTAATCGTTATTGATGAAGAACATGACGCGTCGCTGAAACAGATGGATGGGGTGCGCTATTCCGCGCGCGATGCGGCCTTAATGCGAGCCTATATGAGCAACCTACCTATTATTCTTGGCTCGGCTACTCCAAGTCTTGAAAGCTTGTATAACTGCCATCAAAAGAAATATTCTTTACTGCGCTTAAAGCAAAAAGCCTTAAACACTACCCCCTTGCATTATCAGATTATTGATCTGCGTAATGTTCCCTTGCAACAAGGCCTGGCACCACAAACGTTGCAAATGATTGCAACGCATCTGCAGCAGGGTAATCAAGTCATGGTGTTTATTAACCGCCGGGGCTTTGCACCGGTGTTATTGTGCCATCACTGTGGTTGGATAGCCGATTGCAAAACCTGCGATAGTCACCTTACCTTACACCGTCAACTTAATCGTCTGGTCTGTCATCATTGTGGTCGCACAGAGATGATTCCTGCACAATGTAAGGCTTGCCATAATAGAGAATTAATTCCGATCGGTGCGGGGACACAACGGATTTATGATTATTTAAGTCACCAATTCCCGGACACTAATCTGTTGCGCATCGATCGTGATGAAGTACAGAAAAAAAATGCGCTGGAAAATCATTTGGACAGTATTCATCGAGGCGATGCGCAATTAATTGTGGGCACACAAATGTTAGCTAAAGGACATCATTTTCCCAATCTAACCTTAGTGGTCATACTCGATACGGATGCCGGTTTTTACAATCAGGATTTTCGGGCACTTGAACGTTTAGGACAATTGTTAACCCAAGTGTCAGGACGAGCAGGGCGCGCCGAACACCCAGGACAGGTGGTTATTCAAACGCATCTGCCTCACCACCCGTTGTTAACGACGTTGATTCAACAAGGGTATGACTCTTTTGCACAGGCGTTATTGGATTCAAGACAGCACGCTGAATTACCTCCCTATCATTTTTTAGCCCTAATTCGTGCGCAAGACAAATCAGCCAGCAAAGTATTAAACTTCTTGCACACTTTAAAAGAACAATTGTTAATGCAGGGTATCACTACCTTAGGTCCTGCTCCCGCACCTCTTGCCCGTAAAGCAAACCAACATCGTATGCAATTACTGCTAAAATCACCTTCCCGTAAAATTCTGCAAACTAGATTGACGCAGCTCAGGGAGTGGCTGACAATAATAAAATTAAATCATCATGTCCGCTGGAATGTGGACGTCGACCCTATGGATTTATCATGACTGAACATAAGATAGCTGTACATCAACGAATTTTTCCCATTGAGTGGGGTGACATGGACGCCTTGGGCCATGTTAATAATGGGCGCTATTTTGATTATTTCCAGCAATCACGCATTGAATGGCTAGAAAGTCTTCATTTAGACATGAAACAGCCAATTGGTCCTGTGGTCATTCATGTCGCTTGTACTTTTCTAAAGCCCATTGTTTACCCAGCAACATTAACTTTGGTAAGCAGTGTACACAGTCTTGGAAATTCCAGTATCATGATGGATCATGAAATTTATCAAAATGAGGTGTTAATGACGCAGGGAACCAGTAAAATTGTTTGGGTTAACTATATAGAAAATAAATCGGTTCCTATCCCTGATTCCATTCGCAGCTTATTTGTTCGACCATAAACCGCCATTTTGGAAAATTACATGTCGACACAGGATAATCAACATTTAATTTCTCATGCTCAAGATAAAAAATCCTTGGAATTATGTGTAAATAATATAGCGGCACACTTAAAAAAGGACATTGAATCATCTGAGGTATTAGGACAGTACCTGGATTTACTCCATCAATTACAACAATTTGACTTTGGGCGTTTCCTCATCCAAAACCAGGGTATTAACGGTTATTGGACTCACTACATAACCACTCATCCTTTCCATGGGCGAAAAACCGGTAAAAATAATCGTGAAGAGCCTTTTTCCCCATTGGAAATATTTTTGCTTGATAAGGCACCCATCATAGTAGCTACCCAGGAACGATTTGAGATTTTTCTTCGTGAAAATCAAAAAGCAGTGAGAGAAGGAGCAACGCTGGCGTGTATTCCTTGTGGCACAATGAGCGAGTTACTTTATTTACAATTACAGCAATCTAAAAACATTCGTCTGTTAGGCTTCGATTATGATCGCGACACGTTTGCCGATGCTCATAAGCTTGCTGAAAAACTAAAAATATCACATCCACTTGAATTGCATCATGCCGATGCCTGGCATTTAGGGATTCAAGAGGAATTTGATCTTATTTCCAGTAATGGCCTTACTATCTATGAACCGGATGAAGAGCGAGTTTTAGCCTTGTTTGAAGGGTTTTATCAGGCTTTAAAACCCGGAGGAAAGCTGGTAACCAGTTTTTTGACCCCTCCCCCGGTACTCACTGAACAATGCGAATGGGACATGTCTTCGATTAATTCACATGATTTACAGTTACAGCGAACCCTGTTTGTTGATATTTTAAAGGTAAAATTTCAGTGTTACCGCTCCACGGAACAAACAAGAAAGCAATTAAAGGTGGCAGGCTTTATCAACATGGAATTTTTTTACGATAGGGCGAAACTATTTCCCACAGTAGTTGCCTATAAGAAATAAGCAAGTTTTACCTCGCTTATTTCAATCATCGCTCATCACAAACCGTGTAATAACCATGGCGATAAGGATTGCTACGGGCTCGGAATATATAGTCACGGCATTGCTGCCCACGATCATCGGTATAGCGTTTATCCAAACGAAACGCGAAATCTTTAAAATCCATATCCTGTTGCCACTCACGTTCCTGACGAGCACGATCTTCTGCTTCCATTTTATTCAAAAATTTGCTTAGTTTGCTGGCATAACCTACTGAAAGGAACATTGCAGCAATTAGAAGAAAAATAATTTTTTTCATTATCGATTCCAAAAAACACAGGAAGGGCAATTTTAAATCATATTTGGCTGAATTACCAATTTTTGGCCATTCCTTCAAATAATATTGTTCCTACAATCATCGATACGTAATGGATGCATGGCACTAGCTAAAGAGGCAGAAATTTGCAGTTAAATCGATCCCCACTTACAAGGAGATGACCCATGTCTACATTCCGCGCTTTCTGCGCGAAATCCAGACACCTACCTCGATACAGGAGAATGTATCCCAAAAGCCGCGGCAATAACAAAATCAACCTTCTAATATTAGATGCATATGCTCATAATACTGTTGTTGGTTGCGATGTGGTTGTATTGAGTAAAAGTGGTTAAACTGTATGAAGTAGAAATATAAGGCTTAGCAGCTAATCAAGGATGTATTATGGCAGAAAAACTACCCCAAATGGGTATACTATTGTTCTTTTTAGGCGCAGCCTTTTATTTGGCTGTTTTACCCTTTATTGCTTATCCTGTTAACAGCTTTATAAAACCTGTTCCGATTTTTTTATTAATTATTATTAGCTGGCTAACCACCTCCGATAAAACAACCAAATTGTGGTTAATAACAGCCTTAGTGTTTTCATTGTTAGGTGACATCATTCTCACCGTTGCCGCTGAATGGGCTTTTAAATTAGGTATTCTTTTATTTGTACTCGCCCATTGCGCTTATATTCGATTGTATATCCAAGACGCTCAATTTAAGCTAACTCGTACTCTTTATTTTCTCCCGGTGCTGTTGTTTGTTATAGTCAGTTACTGGTTTATACTACCATCCTTGGGGCAAATGACCATCCCTGCCACCATTTACCTCTGCTTTTTAAGCTTTATGGTTTTTACTGCCTTTCAAGTTAAACAATATCCAGTATTAATTAGTGGTGGCTCCTGTTTATTTTTACTGTCTGATTTTATTCTTGCGCTCACGCAATTTGTGCTTGTAGAAACCAATATTACTAATTTTTTAATCATGGTGACTTATTACTTGGCACAATTTCTTTTAGTCCTGGGCATAACCAAGAGAAAAGTAGCTATTTAAACGTTGTTTCGTTTTGCTTTTAATGATTGCTTATTATCCCCATACCCCCCATATTGCTATTTTTTTATTAACCTTGCTATATAATTTAAATAAATTGCTATTTACATTAATAGAGAAAGATACAAGGAGACCTTTACTATGTTTAAAAGCACTACGGAAGAATACGACAAGAAATATGCCGGGGAACTCAGTAGGGATGAGGCAGTGAAACTCTTAAACTCTATGGAAGGAAAAACACCTTATATCTTTAGATACTCCCCCAATATAAAGGAACTAGTAATGAGCATAAAAGGCTTGGATGAACAGGGATTTTCAGGAATAACGCATTTTACTTTAGGTGTACTCGGGAAAATAGATAGGAATAATCCAGAACAACTTGAAGCCGCAGTAAGAGTTTCTCGTGATTTTATCGAAAATTATCTATCAGGTAACACAAAAGAAAAAAATATAGGAAAATATCTAACTGGCGAAGAATTAAAAAACGCTCTTTCAGAAAGCTCGTATGGAGAAAAGTACTTAACGGGTGAACAAACAACATTTCATCTTGGCAAGAAATAAAACATAGAAGAGGGAAACTTTTATTTTCTCTTCTTCTAAAATGAAACGTCTAAGGCTATCTACTATTTTTAGATATTCGCTCCTCACCCAATAAAAAATATTCTTCGGATAAAATAAAAACTACCTTCCCACCCCGCCTAAACAGCAATAGGCGCTTTTATTGTTGGGTGTGACTGATAGTTCAGAAACTCAAAGTCAGCAAATTCATAGTTAAATAAAGAAGCCGGCTTGCGTTTAATTCTTAATGTAGGCAGTGGCAAGGGCTGACGACTTAATTGTGTGTGCGCTTGCTCCAGATGATTGAGGTATAAATGGCAGTCGCCACCAGTCCAGACAAATTCACCCACTTCCAAGTCGCATTGTTGTGCCACCATATGCGTCAATAATGCATAGGAAGCAATATTAAAAGGTACGCCTAAAAAAACATCGGCAGAACGCTGATACAATTGGCAGGATAACTTTTTATCAGCGACATAAAATTGAAATAACGCATGGCAAGGCATTAGAGCCATTTTATCAAGTTCACCCACATTCCATGCACTGACGATTAAACGACGTGAATCTGGATTGGTTTTGATCTGCTGTACCACTTCTGTTAGCTGATCAATAGAGCGGCCATCGGGCGTAGGCCAAGAGCGCCACTGCCGCCCATAAATGGGGCCTAAGTCACCCTTGCTATCAGCCCATTCATCCCAAATTGTGACACCATTTTCATTCAGATAAGCAATATTGGTATCGCCTTGTAAAAACCATAGTAACTCATGGATAATGCTTCGCGTGTGCAATTTTTTTGTAGTCACTAAGGGGAAGCCTTCATCCAACTTAAACCGCATTTGATAACCAAACACGGAAAGGGTTCCTGTGCCAGTGCGATCAGTTTTCTCAACACCATTTTCAAGAATATGCTCTAACAAGTTTAAATAGGTTTTCATCGTTTAGCCCACCATAACCATAAGCCAATAACAAGCATTGGCAGTGATAATAATTGTCCCATTGTTAGCCAATTAAAGGCTAAAAAGCCTAGCTGTGCATCTGGCTGGCGAAAACATTCCGCTATTAAGCGACATAGAGCATAACCTATTAAAAACACCGCCGAAACACAACCTGCAGGTCGTGGTTTAGAGGCATACCACCATACTACAATAAACAACAGTATACCTTCTAATCCTAATTCATATAATTGAGAGGGATGACGCGGCTCACCATCAGAATTAGGGAATACCATCGCCCAGGGAACATCAGTTACTCGCCCCCAGAGTTCACCATTAATAAAATTGCCTGCTCTTCCTGCAGCAAGTCCCAATGGAACCAAGGGCGCAATAAAATCGCCTACTTCCAGAAAAGGTTTTTTGGTCTTACGGGAAAATAGCCATAGCGCGATAGCAACTCCGATTAACCCGCCGTGGAATGACATTCCACCTTCCCATAATTTAAATAATATCCAGGGCTGCGTAAAAAATTGCTCTGAGTTATAAAAGAGCATGTAACCCACTCTGCCTCCAATAATAACTCCCAAGGCCGCGTAAAAAATTAAGTCGCCGATTTGCTCTGAGGTCCAACTGAGTTGATAGTGCTTTGAGCGCCACAACGCTAATAACCAGGCGCTTACAAAACCCACTAAATACATTAATCCATACCAATGCACCTTAAGGGGCCCTATGGAAAAGGCAACAGGGTCTATATTAGGAAACACTAACATTCAGTCACCTCAATGATTCCAGAATAATAATTAAACAAGCAAATTACCCGCAGATACAAATAAAACAAATACAAAAGCATATTTTAATTGCTTTACCGGGATGTTGTAAGTCATTTTTGCCCCCAAAGGAGCAAATAGCACACTTAACGTGGCTAAACAAATGACCGCAGGCCAATAAATATACCCAGTGCTGTAGGTAGGTAACATGACTTCCTGACTTCCGATAATCATAAACGCAATTGCACCTACCATGGCGACAGTCAAAGTACAGAAAGCAGAGATAGGAATAATTTTGCGCAACTCGACACCACAATAATTGAGGTAGGGGACAATCAGAGTGCCACCACCAATGCCTAATAAACCTGAGTGCAAACCAATTAAGAAACTGACTGAGCTCATACTCTTCCATGCGGGTAAACGCTGCAATGGAGTAATTGCTCTCTCAAAGCACATTTTTATTCCTACCGCAATTAAAAATAGCCCTAATAAAATTTTAAGTCCATGCGTAGGTAATTGTTTGGCAAGTAAAGCACCAACAATGGTTCCGGAGATGATACCGGGAGTCAAGCGCTTATAAATATTCCACGAAATCCCATGGACTTTTATATGAGCACGCAAAGTCGACTGCGTGGTAAATACCATAACTGCCAAAGAAGTACCCACGGCCATATGCATTACTAGATTAGGAGGGAATGCGGGATTATGATAAAAAATAAAAAGGAGACAAGGGACGATAATAATGCCCCCTCCTATACCAAGCACCCCGGAAATTAAACCTGCAAAAGTGCCAGCCAGGGCATAAATACTGCCACTAAGAGCCATCGATAAAATCACGATTTTCCTGCCCGGATTAATCCACCCAGACCCTCTTCCTCTAAAGCTTTTTGCAAATACAATCTTATTTCAGCAGGATGTTCAAATTCTAATACATCGGCCAGCACCTTACGGGCATGGGCTAGAGAAATATTACGAATAACCCATTTCACACGCGGTAAACTCGTTGAGTTCATACTTAAGGTATCAAAACCCATGGCTAAAAGCAGAATTACCGCCAGTGGGTCACTGGCCATCTCACCGCAGATGCTTACTTCCACACCCGCAGCATGTCCTCCTTCAACCACCTTCATCAGGGTGCGTAGCATTGCCGGATGAAAGGAATCATAAAGACCTGCCACTCGAGCATTATTACGATCCACAGCTAGCAAATATTGTGTTAAGTCATTGCTACCTACAGAAATAAAATCCACACGCTTCGCCAGTTCACGCGCAAGATAAACTGCTGCTGGAACTTCTATCATCACGCCAAGCTTCGGTTTTTCAATGAGACAACCTTCTTCCAGCAATTCCTTAAATGCTTGATCAATCAAAAAGGAAGCTTCTTCAACTTCACTTAAGGTTGTCACCATAGGTAACATGATGCGTAAATTATTCAATTCCTCACTGGCACGCAACATGGCACGTACTTGCATTAAAAAAACCTCTGGGTGATCCAGGGTAACGCGTATTCCACGCCAACCAAGGTAAGGATTATCTTCTGCAACTGGAAAATACGGCAGTATTTTATCACCACCTATATCTAGTGTGCGCATGGTCACAAAACGCGGTGCAAATGCCTTTAGAATTTGGCGATAAATAATGTATTGTTCATCCTCGGAAGGAAAACGATCACGACTCATAAAAGGCACTTCCGAGCGATACAAACCTACCCCTTCTGCACCAACACTTAATGACAAACCGGCATCCATGGCAAGTCCTGTATTGACCTGCAAGGAAACGCGATAATTATCAAGCGTTTCAGCAGGCTTGTCGCGCAGACTTATTAAGCTTTGATTAAGTTCTTCCTCTTCTTGGGCTAATTTTTTAAATTCTGCGAGAACCGCTCGTGAAGGAGAAATGTAAACATGTCCATAGTAACCATCAACAATCACTGCTCGTCGTGAAAGATGCTCTACTTTAAGACCTCGTACCCCCATTACAGTAGGTACGCCTAATGCACGTGCCAGAATGGCTACATGAGAATTATTGGCACCTTTTGCAGAAACAACAGCCGCCAAGTGTCCTTCAGGCACCTCTGCCAGCGCAGAGGCAGTGATTTCTTCACCAATTAAAATAGTGCGCCGGGGATAGATGATTTCCTCGCGTTGTGATAATTGCAGTTCAGCCAGCACCCGACGCCCTAAATCACGAAAATCACTCGCACGTTCACGCAAGTAATCATCTTCCATATGTTCAAACTGCTGCACGTGCTTTTTAATGACAGAGGAAAGTGCGGCCTGGGCACTTAACTTTTCTTCACGAATAACTGTTTCAACTTCAGCGCCCAAGCTGTCTTTATCCAGTATACGCAAGTAAACGTCGAAAAGTGCATGTTCGTCTTCCGCAACGGTTGATTTTATGCGACGGCTTAGGCGTTGCATATCCTCTCGTGCTGCTTGCAGCGCTTCCATGAAAATAGCAACTTCTGCATCAATATCATCAACAGTATGACGAGGTACCGCATCAATATCAGCAGGTGGATAAATCACCACCGCGGTACCAATACCAACACCAGGAACGCTACCAACCCCGGTAAGCGCTGTAGATGTAACTTCCAGCTTACTGGAACCTAAGGGTTTAGGCTGTGTTAATAAGGCTAATTCTCCCGTTGCTTCAGCATGAGCAATAATGCCACCAAGTTGTGCAGCCAGGGTAATTAAAAAAGCCTCCTCAGCATCATCAAAACAACACGCTTCCACCCGCTGAGCCACTAGCACACCGTAAAGCTTACGATGCTGAATAATGGGGACGCCTAAAAAACCCTTTAAGTGTTCTTCACCTAATAAAGGATTTGCATAAAAATCAGGATGAGAAGGAGCATCTTCAATATTGATAGGCTCTTCGCGACGACCCACTAAACCAATCAAACCTTGATCAAGACCGACGCGAACTCTATATTCTGCCTGTTTATTTAACCCATCAGTCGCAATTAAAACATATTGAGCGTGCTTGTTATCAATCAAATAAACGGAAACGGACTCAGCAGCAACAGCTTTACGTACTCGCTGTACTAAAACTGCCAGTGCTTCACTTAGATGATTTGCCGTAGTTACATCTTGTACAATTCGCTTTAATATTTTTAACATTTATCGACTATGATTACCTCGCTTACGTCGCGCACCAAAAGGGGTACGCCGTCTTTTTAGCAAGTGCTCCAATTCCTTCATAGCCTGGGAATACACCTGCCTTTTAAAAAAAATAACCAGCTCTTGTGGCTCGTGGTAATCAATCCAACGCCAACTATCGAACTCAGGTGAATCACTTAAATCCAGGCGAATTTTTTGCTCAGAAGCAACTAATTTTAACAAATACCATTTTTGCTTCTGCCCAATAACCAATGGTTCACTGCCATGGCGTAAATATTGTTTGGGTAAACGGTATTTTAACCAGCGCTTGGTTGAACCGAGGACTTCTATATCCCCTCGTTCCAAACCAACCTCTTCTCGTAATTCACGGAACATTGCTTCTAGTGCCGTTTCACCGGCGGCGAGTCCACCCTGAGGGAATTGCCAGGCATCATGTCCCTGTCGTCTTCCCCAAAAAACTCGACCCGAGCCGTTCACCAGAATAATGCCGACATTTAACCGGTATCCGGCGCGATCAATAACCATAGTAACACTGCTTTAGCTAAACTTTTAATACATTGATTTTTCCATAAAGTGCAAGAGTTTGGCAAATAAATCTCTATTTTATACCTTAAAATTTCATATAAAGTCTCTGTTGTTTCCTCCGTTCTACGTGAATTGTGTAAGTTTAATCAGGCAAACTCTCAATATAAGGAAAATATACTAATTCAGATATCCTCATTAAGGGTAATTTTTACGCTGCGCTTCAATTTTTAATCGACTGGACAATCTTAGTTTCTTCAACAGCTTCACTAATAATTCTGATTTAAGTATAGATAATTTATGCCTTAATTCCCCAGACTGTACTTGAGCGTTATAATTCGCTTACTCACTAAAATCTGCGACTCATTTATGAAAAAGCGTATTTTAATTATCAACACCGGCGGTACCATCAGTAGTCTTAAGACCTCACGAGGCTACGAGCCTGCAATCGGCTATGTACAAACTGCTTTGGCACAAATTCCTGCGTTGAAAGGTCCACAGATGCCGGATTATCTCATTAAGGAATATGAGCCGTTGCTCGATTCATCCAATATGACGCTTACTGATTGGAATCGCATTGCTACTGATATCGCCAATGAATATCAACATTTTGATGGTTTTGTTATCTTTCACGGCACCGATACCATGGCTTATACGGCGTCGGCTTTATCTTTCATGCTTGAAAATTTAGGAAAACCCGTTATTGTGACCGGCTCACAAATTCCCTTGTCTGAGGTTCGTAACGATGCATTGGATAACATCATTACTTCCTTATGGTTATGCGCACATCAGCCCATTCATGAAGTCTGTATTTATTTCAATCAACAGCTATTAAGGGGTAATCGCTCACAGAAAGTGAGCGCGCAACGTTTTAATGCCTTTGAGTCACCTAATTATCCGCACTTAGCCAATATTGGCATCAACATTGAATTGCACAAGAAGGTCATGTTACCTAAACCTACAGAGTTATTTCACCTGCAAACACTAGAGCCCCAATTTATCGCCAACTTCCGCTTATTCCCAGGATTTGCTACCAATGTATTGGATTACATCTTACAACAACCCTTGAAGGGTCTGGTTTTGGAAAGCTATGGAGCCGGTAATGCACCAAATAATGATCCGCATTTCCTGCACAGTTTAAAAGAGGCTTGTGAGCGCGGTGTTGTCATTGTCAATTGCAGTCAATGCCAACAGGGTCATGTCGAAATGAGTCAGTACGCCACAGGGTATACCTTAAAGCAAGCAGGCCTCATCAGCGGTCATGACATGACACCCGAAGCCGCTCATTGCAAGTTACTATATTTATTTAGTAAGAATTTAAGTCTCCAACAAGTGAAAGAATTAATGGAGACTAATTTGTGTGGGGAATTAATGAATTAGACTAATGCTAAAGAGGTTGAATACTTCGGATCAATTTCATCCATAGCACTTCTTATACAGGTTTCTAAAAAACCACTATCAGGTTGTAAAGTAGGCAAACTAATGTTAATAGTGGAAAATAAAGCTATTGAAACTGGAATGGATAATGTTGAACCATATTTTTCACAAAGGTCTACATTAGCCCGTTCTAATTTACTTAACCATTCCAACACGCGACTTTTTTTAGTAGTTTCATATTCGTCATGCTCAACGTCTAAAGTTCCCAAATCTTTTTCACAGGCTTGCAGAATAGTGACAATTAAAGCTTCTTTTTCTTCTGCAAGTTTAACAAAGTAGGTCAGCTTGGGATTCTGAAGAAAACGACCAAAAGCACTAATATTATGTGAATCATGTATTTTTTGCGCATAATAGCGGGCAGCATAGAAACGAAAACAATTAAGAGGTTCATTATCATGTGGCGTGTCAGTTATCTTCGCTTCCTTTAGTTTCTCATAAAGGTTTTCCAATAACAGAATGACTTTTTGCATTCTAGGCCCAAATTTTCCTTCGCCGTAGTTTTTTTCTCTACTTTTTTTAGCAGCCTCTTTTTTACATTCAAGCAGTAAATTTTTAAGTGCTTCGAAAGTTGCTGCATCATCCTCTTTGTGTTGTAAGTCATGCAGCTTGATTAACAACTCATCTGCCAGATCACGCTTTGATTTTGATAGCTCTCCGTCACGCCCTAAACTTATCCAATTGAGAAGGGTATTGGCGGTACTTTTATCAGCACTGACGGACTTATCTCGGATTGCTGTAATGGCCTCCTTAAGAATGGGCTTGGTAATATCAAGAAAAATGGTCATGGCACTACTCCTTTGCTCATAATTTTTTTATCATATCCACTAATTGAAATCTTCGCAACATAAATGCAGACTGTATAATTAGCTTACTTTTTTGAATAAGTGTCTGTCTATAAAGAGGAATAATAAAAATCTATGTCATTACACATTGTCATTTTGGCAGCAGGCCAAGGAAAGCGAATGCTTTCTAAAACGCCCAAGGTACTTCATCAACTCGCGGGAAAACCCATGCTTACTCGCGTTGTGGAGACCGCTCAACAATTACATCCTGATGCCATCCACGTCATTTATGGTAACGGCGGTCAAAAAATTAAAAATGCCCTACCTGATTTAAATGTCAACTGGGTTCTTCAAGAAGAACAGTTAGGCACTGGTCATGCCGTGATGCAGGCTTTACCACATATCCCCTCCAGCTCTCAAATACTGGTTCTATCTGCTGATGTGCCCCTCATCCGCGCACAAACATTGAAAGCACTGATTGATTGCAAGAAAGATCAAGTAGGGCAGTTATCTCCCTTAAGCTTATTACTGGCTGCTGTTGATAACCCCACAGGCCTTGGCCGCATTGTTCGCGATGACCAAGGTCAAATTCGCGCGATTGTTGAGGAGCGCGATGCAACGGTTGAGCAAAAGCAAATAAAAGAGATTTACAGTGGTATTTGCTGTGCTCAGGCTAGCGATCTGGCACGCTGGTTACCGGCATTGGGTAATAGTAACGCACAAGGTGAATATTATTTAACAGAAATCATTGCCCTTGCCGTCAAGGAAAATCTTCCCATCACTTCTATGCAGGCTTTAGACAATCTTGAAATTCAAGGTGTGAATGATCGTTTACAACTGCATCAGCTGGAACGAGTATGGCAACAGAATTTTGCCAAGCAACTCCTACTGTCAGGGGTTAGCATAGCGGATGCCAATCGCATTGATGTTCGCGGCGAATTGCATTGTGGTGAAGATGTGTTTATTGATGTCAATACGGTATTTACTGGCAAAGTGGTTTTAGGCAATGGTTGTCTAATAGGTCCTAATTGTGTACTAAACAATGTTCAACTTGGTGATAATTGTGAAATTTTGCCCAACTCAGTGCTGGATAATTGTAGTATTGGCAGCAATTGTCATATTGGCCCCTTTGCCCGGCTAAGACCCGGAACCACAATGGCAAATGATTGCAAAGTTGGCAATTTTGTTGAAACTAAAAATACTCACTTTGCAGCAGGCAGCAAAGCCAGCCACTTAAGTTATTTAGGCGATGCAGAGATCGGCAAGGAGGTGAATATTGGTGCTGGCACTATTACTTGTAATTATGATGGCGCAAACAAGCATAAAACCGTCATTGAGGAAGGTGCTTTTATTGGCTCTGATACGCAATTAGTAGCTCCAGTTACTGTTGGTGCCTATGCAACAATAGGTGCAGGAAGTACTATTCGTAAAAATGTTCCTCCGGGTGAATTGACATTAACAGAAACCAGACAAAAAACCATTATGGGGTGGAAAAGACCTGTAAAAAAGGAGGATAGCAATTAACTTTATGCTTGTTTAATGGTGGAAAGACTCTTTTGCACCTGCTTACTAAAAAGATTATATAGCCACAAGGCAACGGGTAAGCCAAGTGTTATGGCAACCAATTTATAAATCCAGGCATTCACTGCCAAGTGGAAAATTTGTTCATAAGGATAAATTCCGCCGAACAGCAGACTATAGTTAACCAGACATAGTAAAGAAGCAGCCAGCACATTAGCAATTAAAATTCGCCAACTACGACTCTGTCCAAGTTCGGTTTTCTTTAGATGCTCAAGGCATAAGGCGTTGCTTGTAAAAGTAACAAACAAAGCCAATGTAGCAGCAGGGACACGTCGAGGGACAATAAAAGAATAAAACGGATTGAGATTAAAGAATTCCGGTGATGGTAATGCCACAGCACCCATTAATAATAAATCAAAGAGCAACTCAGTTACTAGTAAAACCACCGTTAAATACAGGTTTGCCCTATAGCCGTATAATTCCCCTATCAAATTACTAATTAGAAACGTAAGTGGGAATAGAAGACCGCTTGCTGCCAAAGTCCATTCATTTGACAAAGACACTAGCCGGTACTCACAAGCCAGACAGATTAACATGATAGTAACAGCAAAGCCGACCAGATAATGATAAAGAGTATGTGATAAATAATCAGGCAAAAATTTTCTAAAAGGCCAATGAAGCTGCCTGACAAATAGTAAACAACCAAGATAAATAATTCCTGCAGAGAACAAGATACCTGCAGCAATCATCAAGGAATCAATGTAAATCCGATTGAAGCTATGCACATGGGGTTCTGAAAAGAGTAAATAGAAATCCAATGAGAAAAAGAAAAAACCACCACTTAATGCTAATAATAATCTTTTTTTGGGAGAAAGTAGTACTTCTTTTCGTTTAGCACAGCAGAGTAAATGGGGCAAATAAAAACTTAACCCAAATGCCAACGTCGATGCAAAAAATTTTTTAGGAATATCTTCAAAAACAATTTGATAAGCCGGATTATCATGCATGTATTCAGCTGCAGGTAAATTAACCAATAAATAAATTCCGATAGAAAATAAGTAAAGGGCCAGTAAAGACTGATGCAGGACATGCCGCTGCTGAACAAAATTACATTGTTTTAACACAAGCAGGTAAATAATTGCCACAAGTGGACAAACCAAACTACTTGCAGTAAATACCATTCCCTGGATTTGAATTATTTTAAAAGAAACATTAATTAAAAGGATGAGGCAGGCCATCATGCTTATAGTAAGCGGTAAATAGCTTCGCGACTGTGGCGCTGCTGAAACAGTAGTCATAAAGGACAGTACTCATATTACAACGAAGGACTCACCATGCACGGCTTCCCTTAATATGTGCAGTAATATACCATCATTGCTTTTCTTTTTGCAAATTTATCCAATGCAGGACAAAGTCTTCATTGAGTATGACGTCTCATGCGCCTGCCAAGAGAAAAGAGATTTATAACATGCCCCTATACAGAGGCATGGATAATCAATAGTGGAGGTTCGAGGTATTTGTTTTTTGACGAATAGTATTTTCCGGTAAAAGTTTTCCTTCTGAACTTTGTAAAAAAAACTGCTTGGAACGCCCACTTACTGGTCTTCTTTTTATAACCATGCTTGGGTCAAGACTTACTGCCCCAGGGCCAGTTAAATATTGATTACTCTCTGTATTTTTCTTCTCTTTAACCTCTTCTGTAATTTCAACTATTCTTGGTGAAAATTTCCTGGATGGTGACATTATATGGTCTGGCGAAAGCAAGATTGAGGATTCTCTCTCATTCGTAATAGCCGCTGAAAAAGTAGCCATTTCATGGGTTTGACCCCCTAATAAAAATGCATCACTCTGCTCGGGTAACGGCGGAAGCTCTCCTGGACACAACCCAGCAATATAATTACGAAATGTACCCAACTTCAGCATAACCTCTTCATTTTTCATTAGGTTTAAAAGTAACTCCACCACAGCTTTAGGTGTTCCAAAGATAGGCCGTGCGATTTCGGCAGTGATACTGGGAGAAAGAAGTGCAGCTGTTGTTAATGGGTGTGCTTTAACATCTTCAATGTTTTTGATAGCAGCCAGTATACGTTCTTGCAACGGTAACCAGGGTATGACAGGATCATTAATAAATGCTTTTTCGTTACGAAGCATACGAGGAATCAAAAGCGGTTTAATTACATTTTCCGAAACAGGATTATTCCATGCAACTTGTGCATAAGCTGGAATTTTTTCCCAAGGAATAACTGGTACTGTTTGCTTTTTAAGCATTTCTGGAATTTTTTTCTTTAATCCCAATGCAGTGGTATCAACAACAAAACCTATAGCACTTTCATAAGCCGCAATAGGATCAGGTATATTTCGTTGGGAATCTTCCACTGCAGGAGGCAAGGTCATTTGTGAGGCAATGCCTATTTGTGAGATTAAAAGAAATTGTCGTACAGTAGACTCGTAGAATACAGCGGGAATTCCTGAATAGTATTCAATCATAGAGCACACAAACTTCGACAGTACATAATGCATTATACCGTTTGCTAACGCCAGCTCAGGATATTCGCGCAAATAACGTTCTTGATCGGGCTCACATAGCTCTGACAAAACAAGGGTAGTAACATAACGTCCATTGTGATAAACATCAAAGGCAGCTGCAAGCCCTTCACCCACAACTGGCACATAACCCACGAAAACAATAGCCGCTTTTGTAGACCAATATTTAATAAGATCACGAAAAGAACCTTTTAGAAAACGTAAGGTAGTACATTTTTTTTGCACACATAAATCCATGGGGGGTGTTTGTCGTATGCTCTTAAAAGCGCCACCCGCTTCCAGCGCCAGTATCGTGGTGCGTACCGTCAACTGTGTCTGCTTGCGGGCACTATAAATCCAGTGGACTCCCCACAGTAACCATAGCCCCATAGAAAGTGCAGTATTTGGAGACAACCAGGCTTCATCGGGATTATCTTCCAGGTAATCTTGTCCTTGCTGTGCTAAAATTTGATAAAAATAGGAAATCACTGCTAAGGGAATGGCATCCTCAATAATAATGCGCCCCCCTCCCTTGGCTACATGACTTAGCTTTTCTTTTGTTTCTTCTGGAATAACGGAAAAAGCAGCCCGCGTCAATCTCAATGCTGCCGGCACCCCCTCCAATACCCTACTTATCGTATTATAAGTAAAATTAGCCATTCCATTTACTGCACCCGTTAAAGACGCGTTATTCCATGCACTTTTCCCCCATCCTGAGACAGTATCCTTTGCTGTAGTCCATGTGTCCCACCAACCCATATTCATGCTCCTGCAAATAGTCGGAAATTTCATTCTAGGGGGAATGCTAAAAAATTACCAGAGTAGTAGATTTGAATGCAAAAGACGACGTGCTTCTTGTGAGTTTTACAAATACTGAAATTAGGACGAAGACGGTGGCATTAAATTTTTGTCGGGAAATTCACACAAATCACAAATGAGGCAGCGATAGCATTTTGGCTTGCGCGCGATACAGACATAACGACCATGTAAAATTAACCAATGATGCGCATCGTGCAAAAACTCCTTCTCCACATGTTTAAGAAGTTCATGTTCAACTGCCAAGGGAGTTTTCCCCCTCGCAAGACCCGTGCGATTTGCTACACGAAAAATATGCGTGTCCACTGCGATGGTAGGCTGGCCAAAGGCTGTATTTAATATCACATTGGCAGTTTTCCGTCCTACTCCTGGTAACTCCTCCAGCGCTTCACGTGTAGTGGGAACGCGACCTTCATGTTTGTCTACTAAAATTTGACAGGTTGAAATAACATTTTTTGCTTTGTTGTTATAAAGACCTATTGATTTAATATAATCTTTTAATTTTTCTTCACCGAGCTTAAGAATAGCCTGAGGTGTATTTGCCACGGGAAATAGCTTTGCCGTCGCCTTATTAACACTTACATCCGTTGTATGAGCCGATAACATCACGGCAATGAGTAATTCAAAGTGAGAACTATAATTTAACTCGGTTGTAGGATGTGGGTTTTGCGCACGGAAGCGTTCAAAAATGGCTCGTCTTGCTTGCTTATTCATTATTTTTTTTCGCTTGTACCCGAGCGAGTGCTTGCAGAATATAAGCTTGTTTTGCTTTAATATCTTGCAAATTATCCTCAGTTTTCTTGGCTAACTGTCGTTTTTGCCGATAGGTTTGTTGCTTCTCCTGTTCTTCACGTAATAAACGCGCCTGCCGCGCATTAAACCGCTCTCGTGCACGTTTTTTGTCATAAGTGGATTCAGCAACAGAGACCAATTCAATGCAATCAACGGGACAAGGTTCAATACAAAGCCCGCAGCCAGTGCATTCATGCGAAATAATGCTATGCATCAGCTTCCCACTTCCCACAATGGCATCAACAGGGCAAGCTTGAATACATTTGGTACAACCTATACACTCTGTTTCACGAATTAACGCCACCGTCGGGGCACGCCTATTTAATTTGGCTTCAGCAAGATAAGGAGTAGCATCAACGCCTAGCAACTCTCCTAACGCTTTAACAGTGGTCTCTCCACCAGGAGGACAACGATTGATGGGAGCTATTCCCTGGGCTAATGCTTCTGCATAAGGCAAGCAGCCTCCATAGCCACACTCTTTGCATTGTGTTTGTGGTAAAAGTTCGTCGATGGTTTTAACTGCTACCATTATTAACCTATTTAACCTTCATTCCAGGTGTTGCTCCTGAGTCAGGCTGCAACAAAAAGAGTCCTTTGCCATCTCCTGCAGCTAATACCATCCCCTCTGAAACTCCAAAACGCATGGTACGCGGTGCTAAATTGGCTACCAGGACAGTAAGTCTTCCTATTAAATCAGCGGGTGCATAAGCAGATTTAATACCCGCAAATACTTGTTTTTGAGAATCCCCAACATCCAATTGCAAACGCAACAGTTTATCAGCACCTTCTACTGCTTCAGCGGCAACAATACGGGCAATACGTAAGTCTATTTTACTGAAATCCTCTATGCTAATGGTATTTGCTGTATTTTCGACTGGCTTTTCCGCTTCGGACACGACACTATTCTCCTTCGTTTGTGTAAGCATAGCATCTATTTTCTCACGTTCCACACGTACCATTAAAGGGGTGAAGAGATTGATACGATGGTTCAGCAGAGGTTTTTCGATATTTTCCCAAGTTAAGGGTTCACAATTTAAAAATGATTCGGCAGCCTGTGCCATGAGTGGTAATACGGGTTTTAAAAAACTCATGAGTAAACGGAATAAATTGAGTCCAGTAGTACAAATCGCTTGAACTTCGGCTAATCGTTCAGAATCTTTTGCCAGCACCCAAGGCTTGTTGGTATCAATGTATTGGTTAACCCGATCGGCACACTCCATAATTTGACGAATAGCACGTGCATAGTCACGTTGAATGAAGCCATCAATAATATCCTTGCGGGTTGTCAAAAGCGATTCATACAAAGCTGGCTCGCTTAATTCAGTACTTAATTGATTATCAAATCGCTTGTTGATGAACCCGGCACAACGACTGGCAATGTTGACAATTTTTCCTACCAGATCAGCATTCACACGGTTGATAAAATCCTCAAAATTTAAATCCAGATCGTCCACTCGCCCATTTAACTTGGCCGCAAAATAATAACGAAGGTATTCAGGATTTAAATAATTCAGATAAGTGCGTGCCTCAATAAACGTACCTCGTGATTTGGACATTTTCTGTCCATCAATGGTTAAAAAGCCGTGCGTATACACTGCAGTCGGTAATCGGTGGCCACTGCCTGCCAAAATTGCAGGCCAAAATAAAGCATGAAAATAAACAATGTCTTTCCCTACAAAATGATAAAGCTCTGTGGTTGAGGTCTTGTCCCAAAACTCTGCAAAAGAAACTCCTTTTTCATCGCAATACTTTTTAAAACTGGCCATATAACCGATGGGAGCATCCAGCCACACATAGAAATATTTATCGTCAGTACCCGGAATTTTAAAACCAAAGTAAGGGGCATCGCGGGAGATGTCCCACTGCTTAAGACCTGCTGCAAACCACTCATCCAACTTGTTCGCAACTTCTATTTGTAAATGACCTTTACGAGTCCAATTTCTTAACAACGCTTCATAGCGAGGTAAATCAAAAAATAATGTTCCGAATCTTTCTCAATGGGCTTGGCACCTGAAATGGCAGAGACAGCATCAATTAAATCAGTTGGTGAATAGGTTGCGCCACAAGATTCACAGTTATCCCCATATTGATCCAAAGAACCACATTTAGGACAGGTTCCTTTCACATAGCGATCAGGCAGGAACATTTGTTTGACGGGATCATAGGCTTGGCGAATGGTTTTTTTAACAATATCCCCTGAATCCTGCAACTGTTGATAGATTTGGCTTGCCAACCACTGATTTTCTTCAGAGTGGGTGGTGTGATAACAGTCATAATCAATAGCAAAGGCCTTGAAATCTTGTTCATGGCTTTTTTTTATCTGAGTGGTTAATTCTTCAGGCGTTATACCCAACTGTTCAGCTTTTAGCATAATGGGAGTGCCATGGGCATCATCCCCACAGACACTGATACAGGCATGTCCGAGCATTTTATGGGTACGCACCCATATATCCGTTTGAATATGCTCTACCAAATGACCCAGATGCAAATGACCATTAGCATAGGGCAATGCACTGGTTACCAGCATTTTACGAACAGTTGTCATATCACAAGCCTAATGAATAAAATGGGAGATTATAACGCATCCGTAAGCAGAATACTGCTTTCTATCATTAGATTTTTTGCAGCCTAGAGAAAGGTTGGAAGATTATCCAATAAAAAACGCGGCTTAAGCCGCGTTTTTTATTCAGAAACTATCTTAGTTAGAAGAACCAAGATTTAAGCTTGAAGAGTTTTCTATACTCTCATCTTTTTGTGGAGGTGTGACAGAATTATGACGTGGTACAGGACTGCTGAAATTTTCAGGGTTGGTCAATTCTCTGGGCGCATCCTTCTTAGGACAGCACTTGGTGCGAAGAGCACTAAGAGGATTGCAACGTCTAGTTTCTTCTATGTCTGCCTCTTCGTCTTCTTCGTCCTCTTCAACTACTTTAACAGAAGGTTTGATAGTATTAGCAGGAGTAATTTTAGCATTCATGAAGTTATAAACACCAACCACTGCATTGAATACAGTACTAGCAGCTAAACTTGCAGCAAATGTCATAGCACCAATTGCAGCAACAGCAGCTGGGGTTGCCATGGTAGCCAGGAAGGCAAAAGGTGTAAAACCAAGAAAGCTAAAGCCAGCAATTGCAAGAATTGATGGTGGGAAGAGAATAACAGCTGTTA
Organism: Legionella clemsonensis; assembly: GCF_002240035.1. Taxonomy (NCBI): domain Bacteria; kingdom Pseudomonadati; phylum Pseudomonadota; class Gammaproteobacteria; order Legionellales; family Legionellaceae; genus Legionella; species Legionella clemsonensis. The sequence continues at coordinate 3,150,966 of NZ_CP016397.1, forward strand.
CAGCAGCAGCGGCAGTTAATAATGCCAGGAATACTGCAGCAGAAGCTGCCCAGTGTTGACGTAAAAATCTGATAAAGCCCATAGTTTTTTTACTCCGTTGGTTAAAAAATCGTGCGAATGATATCAATGTATTAGGCAGAAGTGAACCGAAAATGCGCAATATGTTGTAACATTTTTGTAAAGATCACTGTGCATTTGTAGAATTTACTTATCCTAGGCAGCACAGTATTTTAGACATATAAGTTAAACAAAAGACGGAGTAACGACATTTGAATTTTTACCTTTCAGACAGAAAAAACCGCGCGGGAAAGAGGCATTTATTTATAATAGGTTGGATCAGGTAATTTGGCTGCCTTAAAACCTTGTTTACGGAAAGTACAGCTATCGCAAACACCACAAGCTTCGCCATTCTCTGTAGCCTGATAGCAGGATACAGTCAGTGCGTAATTTACTCCTAAACTTGTTCCTTTTAAAATAATTTCTGCTTTATTTAAAAATTGTAGCGGCGCATGAATTTTAACAGCATGGCCACTAACAGCAGCCTTTGTTGCCAAATTAGCAGCTTTTTCAAACGCAGCTATAAATTCCGGACGACAATCCGGATAGTGAGAGTAATCAATGGAGTTCACTCCAATAAAAATAGCGTTAGCCACTATTGTTTCCGCATACGCTAAAGCCAGGGCAAGAAAAATTGTATTGCGGGCAGGTACATAAGTGACTGGAATCTCTTGCGCTCCGGAATATTCGGGCACAGCAATGGATTGATCAGTTAATGCGGAGCCTGCCAGTTGTCCAATGTCCAGATTGACAATACGATGCTCCACTACATTCAAATGTTGAGCAACGCGAGTGGCTGCTACCAACTCAGCGGTATGTCGTTGACCATACTGAAAACTTAAAGCATAACAGGCATAACCTTCTTGTCTGGCAATCGCCAGACAAGTGGCAGAATCTAACCCGCCAGATAACAAAACAACGGCTTTTTTCATGTTGAACCCATAAAATTTGTCTCTATCTGCAGAATCTTTAACAACTCGTTACGCGGCATCATAGTGTAAAAATCAATAGTGTATTTTAAATATCCTCCAGTCGCAAATCATCCACTTTCGTATAAACTGCTTTTATGCACAGAAGTTAGACTTTTGCACCCTTATCTCGGCATAGCACTACTTTGTATAAATTCAAGCGCTTAGTTTCAGTAAATTAGGTTTCAAATGTGTAAATTTAAAAGCCACAGGCTTGTTCCTCGATTCCATGCTATGTTATAAAAAAGAACAGTTTGAACATTTCTGTAATATTTTTAAATCAGTCACCAGGCTCTTTATTAATTGAGGTGATATCATGGCCGCGAGCAAAGATTCAATGAATCATACTTCGATATTGTTTAATTTATCAGATCACCTCTACCGCCACCTTAATACAAGTAATAAAATGAGTGTGGATATTGCACAACTAGCAAAACAACGCACAGCAATTGGCAGTTTGTTGGGTTATTATCTTGTACAATTAGGTAGCATGAATCCAGTCATGTTTAACTTTTTAAAACCTGCACAAAGGGAGCAGGTTGAAAAACAGTTAATGTTTACACTTTATTTGTTAGCTGCCCAGACTCATCTTGATGACGCCGAAGATAGGACAAAAAATTTACCATCGTCTATTGATGGCATTAATCTGTGTTTAAAGCGTTTAGGGGAATTGAAAAAAGCAACAATCCCCGATGAAGATGAAAGAGAGAAGCAATTAGCGGAAGCCCGGCAAAGTTCAGAAATGTATTTGAAGTATTTGGGCTTAACTATTCTCGCTCCCTGGCTTGTGTCCCGCATGACAGAATTTGCTTTTAATGAAAAGAAAGCTTCAGAACAAGAAGGAAAAACTTCAGAAAAACCTGACGACAGTCCTGCGAATCATCCTTATTCAATGGCTATTAAAAAGCAATATTCTGACGCTATCGCGCCCGGCAAAAAAACTACCTTATTGGTTGAGTGGATGAGTCTGGTTAATTTTCGCCGTCTTTACTGGGTTTGGGGTGGTGGCATGCTGGCCTCCGCCTTGGATCTCATGGCGTTTCAAGGCACTTTACCCATTGACCAAATTGATCAGGCTCAACAGCATTTGAGTATACCTTCTCCTGCCATGGGCTACATGAGCTGGGTACTCTATTATACTCGCTTTGGTATTAGTCTTGGTTTGTTATTAAAACATACCATTGCAGGCCCATGGATGAGTGACAAAGAAGCGAACATTCCTGCCTGGGAGCGTTTTAAAACCCAATGGAATCAACGCAAATTTGCTCTACTGAATGATGCCATCTGGGCTACTGCCAATCTGGTCTGTTTCTTCTGGTTACGAGGCTCAGGCATGCTTGGCTATGCCGGTAATGTCGTGACAGCTTGTTTACTATTAATGGATTTAAGTTTGAGCATTTGGAGATTTGTTGAAGAAAGCACTAAGCATAATCAGGAAATGGCAGCCTTTATTGAGCGAGAAAAAGAATTAACCAAGCAAATTGAGCTACTTGCTGGTTCTGTTTCTGGAATTAAAAAAAGCTTAGAGCAATTTAGAGCCAAAATTGTCAATTTTGATGAGGACGAGGATGTAAAAAAACTCAAGCAGCAGCAAGAACAGTATTTACACCAACAAGCAGTATTGGAAGCTGAGCGTAAACAACTGCAAAAAACAAAAAAACAAGCTGAAATGGCCTGGAGATACAAAAAATATGGCTTAATTAATGATACCGCTTATGCAGCAGGATTGTTATTTGCCTTCTGCCTGTTCTGCTGCTTTTTCTTCCCTCCTGCAGCCTTGGCTCCTGCTTTGGTTTTGATAATGGGAGTAGCGGGGGCCGCCTTATGCTTCACCTTAACAGTTCTTTATGCGGCGGTGAGTGGTGGACTTGACATTGCCAAAAGCAAAGAGTCCATTAAAGATGCTCGTGCTGAATGCAAAGAATTAATGGTGCAGTTTGCCAACGAAAGTGATCCAGATATTAAAAAGCAACTTTATCTGGAAATGAAGGCATTAATGGCTGAGTCGGAATATCAAGAAAAAATGATTCGCTTTCAGGCCATTCAGTTAGCTCGTAGCATCTTCGTTGATGCTTTCATTCCTGCACTGGTATTCGCCTCATTGGTTTTTATGCCTTTAGGCATTGGTCTTGCCGTAATGGCAGCAGGTTTTGCGGTGGCTGTGATTTCTCATATCATTATTAATCGTTTTAAACCAGAAAATAAAGCGGCAGAAGATTTGCAAAAGTTGAGCCTTATCACTGTTGAATCTGATTTCAAAAAGTTTCAGGATAACTTTAATAAAGAATTTGCGGAGGCGCCAAAAGAAATTTCGGATAAACAATTGCTGGCATTTTTTAAAGAACCAAAGGTTGAATCCGAGGTTAAAGAGTCTAAGAAATCATTGTGTTTTCCTTTCTTTAAAGATTGCTCAAAAGAGGGTTATCAAAAATTACCTGAAGAAACTGGTAACGATTTTGATCCTGGAACAGAAATTCCGGGTAATGTAGCCACTAAATAGCAAACCACTTAACTTGAATGCCCAACTTGGGTTTGGGTATTCTGTTAAAAAAGTGTATAATTGCAAGATTTGTTGCGCAATTATTTTTTCTCATGAATTTAGAAAAACATTACGATGTGATTGTCGTTGGTGGTGGCCATGCCGGTACTGAAGCAGCACTTGCTGCTGCACGATTAGGCGCACAAACCTTATTGCTCACCCACAATATGGATATGCTCGGCCAAATGTCTTGCAACCCAGCGATTGGCGGAATTGGCAAAGGACATCTTGTGAAAGAAATCGATGCGCTTGATGGCGCTATGGCGTTAGCTGCTGATAAAGCAGGTATTCAATTTCGCATTCTTAATGCCTCCAAAGGTCCCGCAGTAAGAGCAACACGTGCGCAAGCGGATCGTGTCCTTTATCGCCAGGCAATTCGCCAGCAATTACAAAGTCAACCTAATTTAACTCTATTCCAGCAAGCCGTTGATGACTTGCTGGTCGAAGGCTCTAAAGTAACAGGTGTCGTCACACAAATGGGACTCACGCTAAAAGCACGGGCCGTTGTTCTCACCGTTGGAACTTTTCTAGGTGGTAAAATTCACATTGGTATGAAGCAGCATGCCGGTGGACGCGCAGGCGATCCTCCGGCAATTGCCCTTGCCAATCGTTTACGCGAGCTTGACCTGCCTGTGGGCCGATTAAAGACAGGGACCCCTCCTCGTATTGATGGTCGCTCACTGGATTACAGCCAAATGACAGTACAACCGGGTGATGAACCAGTACCTGTATTTTCCTATTTGGGCACTACGGCCTTACACCCTCAACAAGTGCCTTGCTACATTACGCATACTACAAATTTAACCCATGAGATTATTCAGGCGAATCTACATCAATCACCGATGTATGCCGGTGTTATTGAGGGCATTGGTCCACGCTACTGTCCTTCGATTGAAGATAAGATTGTCCGTTTTGCCGATAAATCCTCCCACCAAATTTTTGTGGAGCCTGAAGGATTAACGACGGATGAAATTTACCCCAATGGCATTTCAACCAGTCTACCTTTTGAGGTACAAGTGCAATTTGTCCGCACTATTAAGGGATTTGAAAATGCTCATATCACACGCCCCGGTTATGCCATTGAATATGATTATTTTGACCCACGTGGATTAACTCCCTTTTTACAAACTAAACCACTCAGCAATCTTTTCTTTGCTGGTCAGATTAATGGCACCACGGGGTATGAAGAGGCTGCGGCACAAGGTTTAATAGCCGGAATGAATGCTGCACTACAAACTCAAGATAAAGAATTGTGGTGCCCACGCCGAGATGAAGCTTATGTCGGGGTGCTAATTGATGATCTTATAACTTGTGGAACCCAGGAACCTTACCGCATGTTTACCTCAAGAGCAGAGTACCGCTTGCTTTTACGCGAAGACAATGCCGATTTACGCTTGACAGAAAAAGGACGTGAATTAGGTTTGGTGGGTGATACACGTTGGAAAGTATTTTGTGAAAAGCGTGAAGCCATTGCGTCAGCACAAGCACGTCTTAAAGCCAGTATTGTTCGCGTGGCTCATAGTGAAGCTCTAGGCCCTATTCTTGCCAACCCATTGCAACAGGATTGTAAAGCAGCAGAATTATTAAAACGTCCTGAAGTGAGTTATCATCATTTGCAAGCCATTTCTGCCCTGGATTTACCAGCATTAAGCGACGATGTCGCCGAGCAAGTCGAAATTCAAAGTAAATATGCAGGTTATATTGAGCGTCAAATGCTGGATATTGAACGCTTGCGCAAACATGAAAACACTCAACTACCGGCGACACTCGATTACAGCAAAGTGTCCGGTTTGTCGACTGAGGTGATGCAAAAATTAACTCGAATAAGACCCGCTACCCTGGCGCAAGCGGGCCGTATTTCGGGAGTAACACCAGCAGCATTATCATTACTTTTGGTACATTTAAAAAAATATCGAGAATCAGCATGACCCAGTCTGCTGCTCTCGTACATCAGCTTGACGAGGGACTTGCCAAGCTAGGTATGCAAATGGAAATTACCCCGCTGCTTCAATATTTGTATTTGCTGGATAAATGGAATCGTAGCTATAATTTAACGGCAATTCGTAATTTGGATACGATGATTACCCGTCATCTGCTGGATAGTTTGGCCATTGTGCCCTGGCTTTATGGCACACGCATTCTTGATGTTGGTACTGGTGCTGGGTTGCCAGGCATTCCCCTGGCCATCCATAATCGCCAATTACAAGTCGTCTTATTAGACAGTAATGGTAAGAAAATTCGTTTTTTACAAGAAGTAAAGCGTGTGTTGGGCCTTGATAATGTTGAAATTGTACAATCCCGCGTTGAGAACTACCACCCGCAACAAGGTTTTGATACAGTAACAAGTCGAGCCTTCAGTGAATTGGCGCAAATGATAAAATGGACATCTCATCTCATTAGCACCAACGGTATTTGGCTTGCTATGAAAGGGCGCTATCCTGAAACCGAATTGGCGAGCATCCATCAACCTTATCAGGTCGAATCTTACGCCGTACCTGGTCTGGAGGGTGAGCGTTGCTGCGTCATTATCAAAAATGCAATTAAGGAATAAACCATGGCAAAAGTCATCGCCATTGCCAACCAAAAAGGAGGCGTGGGGAAAACAACTACAGCAATTAACTTAGCAGCATCCATTGCCGCAAATCGTCAGCAAGTGTTATTGATTGACCTGGATCCGCAAGGTAATGCCACGATGGGCTCAGGTGTTGATAAAAATACACTGGTGCACACGACGAATGATGTGTTATTGCGCGATTGTCTGGCTGAACAAGCCTGTCTTACTACCGCTTGCGGTTTTGATTTAATGCCTGCTAATGGTGATTTGACTGTTGCTGAAGTAAGCCTAATGGAAAGAAATCATCGCGAGACCTTTCTTTTTAAAGCTTTACAATCTGTGCAGAGCGTTTATGACTTTATCCTCATCGATTGCCCCCCTGCTTTAAACACGCTCACGATTAATGCCCTCGTTGCTGCAGATTCCGTTTTAATTCCCATGCAATGTGAATATTATGCCCTGGAGGGATTGGCTGCATTAATATCAACCATTGAACAAGTCAAAGCCAGTGTAAATCCACGTTTGCACATTGAAGGACTGCTGCGCACCATGTATGATGCGCGTAATCGCCTGTGCTCAGAAGTTTCAAAGCAACTCCTTGAACATTTCAGTAATAAAGTGTACCGCACGGTGATACCCCGCAATATTCGCCTGGCCGAAGCCCCAAGTCATGGCATGCCGGCGCTACAATACGATAAAACCTCTCCTGGCGCTGCAGCTTATATGGTTTTAGCGGCGGAAGTTATCAGTAAACAGGTGGTAACCGTTTAAATTGAGGTAAATATGACAGTTAAAACCAGAGGTCTTGGACGAAATTTATCCGCGCTGTTAGGAACTGCTGGCGCTACCTTGACTGCTGAAAAACCAGCCCCTTCTGAATCTGCAGTTTTAAAGCTGGCCATTAACAGCCTGAAACCCGGAAAATACCAGCCTCGTGGTGAAATCGAAGAAACAGCACTTGCGGAACTGGCTGCCTCTATTAAACAGCAAGGTATATTGCAACCCTTGGTGGTACGTGAAATTGCCGATGATCAATATGAAATTATTGCAGGGGAGCGTCGATGGCGTGCCTCCCAATTGGCAGGTTTAACTGAAGTTCCCGTTATTCTTCGTCAAGTAGATGACGAAACTGCCATGGCAATTGCTCTTGTGGAAAATTTGCAACGAGAAGATTTAAACGCGATGGATCAAGCCCGCGCTATGTACCGCTTAACAACGGAATTTGGGTTAACTCATCAGCAAATCGCTGAATTGCTTTCTAAATCCCGAGCCGCCGTCAGTAATTTTTTACGCTTGCTACAGCTAACACCGGAAGTTAAACGATTTTTAGAAAATGGTGATATGGATATGGGGCATGCTCGTGCTCTGCTGATGCTTGATGATAAACAACAAATACAAGTGGCGCAATTAATAGTCGCCAAAAGTCTCTCTGTGCGTGAAACAGAAAAATTAGTTGCCAGAGTCAAGACGGGGAAAACTGAAACCACAGCCAAACATGAAATAAACGCTTGCTTACAAGAACAAGTAGATACTTTAGCGCAACGTTTAAATGCCGCGATTAAAATTAAGCATGGCAAAGCCGGCAAAGGTACCTTGGTGATTCATTATGATAATTTACAGAATCTGCAAGCGGTTATTGAGGAATTAATTGGTGACTAAGCTCAAGTTTTTTCCAACTCCGCCGACATAAATCAATATGACGCGCGGAGTGCTATCATGCAAATCCAACCCGTGCAACCTGTAGCCGTCAAACTTAAATGCGGACATACGCAGGCCTCCTGTTTGTTAGTTGAATTGACTGACACAGAGATGCAGGTGACGAGTCCTGATTATTTGGATAAAAACAGTCCAGTAATTTTTAGTGCGCAGTTTTTTCATGGTGAAGCAGTGATTACTCATATTCAATTTTTAAACTATCGCTTCACTTATACTTTGAGTATTAATAACATTAAATATCAGCCTGGATTGCTGGTAAATAAGCAGCTTTGATCAAGATTAATATCCAAGCGTGTAATTTATCTAATTCCTGACGACGCACATTAAATTTATCCATCAGGAGTTAAAATGAGTTGATAAATTAAATAATTTTTCTTGGTGCTCGTTAAACACAAATTCTTCTATTAATCCAAAATAGTTTTCCACATGCGCCTTATAGGAAGGCAAACGTCTTACTTCTTCTGGAATAACTTGCTCATAGAATTCTAATAAATTATTTTTCTCTTCCAGCTCTCCAATAATAAAACTCAAGGGTCTTAGCACTTCAAAAAATGAATGATGTCCAAGCGCAATGGTAGCGGATGCAATTAAAATTCCTAAAAGTTGATATTCTTTTTTTGAAAGCACAAGAAGAGAGCTTATCTTGCTTATAATTTTTCCGATACCACCCGATGCACCAGAAATAACAGGCAGGTAATGCTTCCTAAGCCATAGCGCCATTAGACTATCTTCTTTAGGGCTATAGTATTGGCGGGAGGGAAAGTGGGAAGATAAAAAATAATCTTTTAGATCATTGGGTGTGTCCGTAGGAGATAAGATACCCAGGTTTCGCGTTTTTATTTCACTATCGAAATCATCCACTGCTACTACGCCCCTATTTTTATCTGAAAACAGGTAATCCGGTCTCATTTTATCTAAGAACTGCGCTTCCCCAAATTGTTTTGATTTGAATAATGACTGTTGGGCTAAAGCACTGAGAGAGGGTGGCTGTATAGAATACTCCAGCTCTATATTGGGTAATTTTAGTGAGGGAAGTGACATGACACCTTCAGTAAAAAATTTACATAGCGTATTAAAAACAACCAGCGAGTTAGATTGTTTAACTGCATTCATATCGCTTATATGGGGGTGCTCCTCTATCAGAGTAGAGAATGTTGAGAACAGCATCCTGTTGAACAGGTAATTTTCAGAGTTACTAATAATAACTTGTTCAATTGCGTTAAGAATTTTATCAATGAGTGGTTTAAAGATTTCAGGATGCTCAATAAAATACTTTGCCAGATAGCTTTCGAATAAACCTACCTCAATAATATTGTTTTTGTCATCAAATATCATAAATATTGATCAAATAATTCAATTTATTACCCAAATGAGAATTCTACTGCACATTGAAAGCAAAATAAATGCATCATGATCAAAAAGAGACAATTTAAGATCTAGTTCCCTCTTAGCGCCAATAGCCATTAATAAATCTCCTAGATATTTTGGTAAATCTAAGGATGCATAGTAATCACTGGCCTGGCAAAACTAACTCTTCTTTCTAAAGAGCGTTCTATTTTTCTATGCAAATTAACCTTACCAATCATACCCCGATGAATCCCCTCCACTACCGCTTCGATAAGGGTACTGCAATTAAATACTTCACGGGTGTGTTTTAAATACTTTTCCACGGTATAGGGGCTAATTTTAAGAAGTTGAGCAATTTGTTTTACGGAATTACCCTGAGCGGCAAGCCATAAACATTCCTGTTCACGAAGCGGTATGGATTCTTTTTCAGAATAGCCCCCTTTTATAACCGCATGTCGGTGTGTCTTGTTAGTCAGGATAAACGAATACTTGTATTTCGTATTAGGAAACTAGTACAAGCTATATTATTCTTTGAGTAGTTACAATCTACTCATTTGGCCACAAATATAACCAATACGCATAATATTCTTCGGAAAATTTTTTATAATCATCAGAAAATAAAATATCGATTGGATTAGTTAGAATTTCCTGTTTTGTTTCAAGAACAAGAATACTTAATGTGGTTACCTTCTTTAAGTAATTTAAATTTCTCTTTTGAATTTAAGCTTTAAGCTGAAGTGGTCAAGGAAAATGTTACACCCCAGTTAAGCAATTTTCATAAAAGAATCACTCTGTTTTTCAAATTGATTTGGGCTTAAATATCCTAAATAAGAATGCAATCTGTGGCTGTTATAGAACATGGTGATGTAATTCAAGATGTCCTGTTGAGCTTCCCATCGAGTTTGATAGTTTCGCCATTGAACTCGTTTTTTTTTTAAACTTCCAAAGAAGCTCTCAATAACCCTATTATCCCAGCAATCTCCCTTTTTACTCATGCTACCAATATAACCTTTATTCTTTAATAAATTACGGTATGGGTAACTTGCGTATTGAGCTCCCTATCTGAATGAACAACGAGTCCTGATGATGGTTTTCGCTGCCAAATAGCCCTATTCAGAGCATCACAGACTAATGTTGCTTTCATTCTGGAACCCATACTCCAGCCCACTATTTTTCTTGAAAATAAATCCATAACAACCGCTAAATAAAGCCAGCCTTCTTGAGTCCATACCTAAGTAATATCGGATACATAAGCTTTATTTGCTTCTTTAACATCAAACTGTCTATTTAAAACGTTTTCATAAACCGGTTGTTTATGGCTGCTATTTGTTGTCACTTTGTATTTCTTCCGATAACGAACAAAAATTTGCGCCTCTTTCATTAAACTTTAAGTTCGTCTTCGACCTACTGGATAACCTAATGCATTTAAAGCATTCTTCATCCTGCGGCTTCCATAACAATAGTGGCTGGCTTCAGCTATTTTCTTGACCCATTCAATAATCTCCTGATGGTCAGGATTATCAGGTTTATTTCTTTGACGTTGCTGATAACTGTAATATCCATGTCGTGAATACCCATTAATTGGCACATTACGCCAACTGGCCAGCTCTTATGTTGGGCCACAAACGAATATTTTATTTCGCTTCTTGAGCAAAGAAGAGCGCCGCCTTTTTTAAGATTTCCTTTTCCATTTTAAGGCGTTTATTTTCTTCTTGCAGGCGGCGTATTTCTAATCGCTCTCCAGTTAACTTGCCATTGCCTCGAAATGCTTGGCTATCTTGCTCTTTATGTTCTTTTATCCAACGGCTTAATAATGCTTGAGCAATGCCTAAATTATTTGCAGCTTCCGTGACCCCATAACCTTGTTCCAATACCAGGCTAATGGCATCCTGTTTAAATTCTTTTGGGTATTCCTTTCTTATCGTCATTACTTTCTCCAGTTAAGTAAATTATCTCTTAACTGGGGTGTACAGATCTATTAAACCACTTCGAAGAAACAACCTTAAAAATAATTTTTTATTATATGACACAGCTCGCTATTTGTTCGAAATTTTACTGGAGGTAAAGCCCGGATTTGCACCCGCTAGTGATAATGCAATTGTACCACTAGACATTCTGCGTGAAGCCTATACAGAATGTTATAAACTAGAATATGAACCAATTATTATGGTTTCAAGTAAATTCAATCATCAGACAGGAAGCACTGTTTATTACTCGCTTCAACAACCCTCCTTATGCACCTATTCACCAAAAGCAAGAAATGCCTCGACGGCAATTACTGACTTAATTGAGCTCGTCGGAGTTGTAGGGAAATACAAAACAGATTTTTCGCTGCCAATCAGAGAATGTAAAATACTATCCTAGAAAAAATAGCTAAATACGCATGTTTTGAATATTATCACAGCCATGCTGATGACGATGGAATTATCAAATCTCCAACTGAACTACCTGAGAAAGATTCCAGATTTAATGTTTTTTCTAAAAAATTTCCCTTAGATGCAAAATTTTTTAAGGGATGCATTGCTCTAAATCTGAGTGATTTAAATAGCTAATAATTAAAGAGATAGTTACCACTGTAGCTGCAATTAAACTTGCTAAATACCAACAAGAATTAAAACTATAGTGATGCATTAACCATCCAGAAATAAGTGGCCCTACCATCAATCCAAGAGAGTAGGCTATTCTCCAAGAACCAATGGAAAAACCCTTTTTTCTTTCATCTGTTGATTCAAAACACAACACAGATGAGGCAGGCATAAACAACATTTCGCCCAAAATAAAAACAACTATAGCTAAAATTACACCGATTAAAGTTTTTACAATAGCAAGCAAAAATAAACCCAAGCCAAGAAACATTGCTCCTATAGCCATTACCATATTTAGTTTTATTGATGAAAACAGGTGAGTGACTTTTATTTGGAATAAAGACACAATAATAGGATCTAACCAAAATAATAGTCCAGTAGTAAAATAACTATTAAATCTTTCTTGCAAAAATAACGGATAAGCAATGCGTTGTTGAGCGAACAATATTCCAATTAAAAATACGCTACTAATAGCATAAAAGAATGTAGATTTTTTACCTTTTCTATTTTGAATCAGTCTATTAGCAGGATTTACAACATCCACTACATTTAATTCTTTTTTAATTATTTTTGCAGCTAAAACACCCAATACCAATAGTGTAATACCTAGTATTTGAAATATAGTCGCGTAATTTTGTGCTGCAAAAAACATAATTAGAAGAATAGAAAAACTGCTTCCGATATTTTCAGTGACTGCTTTTAGACTTTGCACAATTCTTAGTTTTTTTTCATTACGTGAAACTGATTTTAAGAGAAGAGTATTGTTACAAGAAATGAAGAGACTGGTAGATATTCCAATTAGCAGAGTACAAAACGCATAATAATAGCTTTCCCTACACATTGGTATAAAATAAAATCCTATGCTTCCCATTAATAAACTTACAACTACTATACTACTGGGACATATTAAATCAATTACTGCAGCAGATATTATTCCACCTAGTAAAGAGCCGAAACCTACAAAGAAGCCTATTTGTCCAATTTCCAATTTGGTTAGAAATGTTTTTGTTCCCAAATATAATGATATATAATAGACAATCCCCCTGCAGCAGCTTCAACCAGAGAAAAGAATAGCAAAATCCAGCAAATAGTAGGTAAGCTTCTAGATAAATTATTTTTCTTTAAGTATACCAGACTCATTATTTTCCTATAAAAAATCTTTTCCTGTAAGAGAAAGTAGGCTCATCATCTGTGTGTCCAATCTATTATTCTCAAGCGGTCTTATATAAAGAGTGGATAGCGTTGTAATTTTTTAATGTAAAATAATATTAAAGCGGTAAATTATCTAATTGCTCTCATATGTTCTAATCGTCGCCAGCATTATTTCATACAGAAGTTTAATTCTCCATTACTTAACTATTATTTTGTAAGTACTGGTTTCTTTCAATAAAAAATAGCCCTTATTCTATAATTAGGAGCACTCATGACACCTACATAACCTATTGGGTTGGCATTTATTAAATCATGTGCACTACATCACCAACAAAGAAGGTATTTTTGCATAATTTTAGAAAATATATTAAAGCCCTATTGCTTATTGACATACTTCTCTAGAGACGAAGATTCAGTTAATTGGCTAATTTGGTAATAAGTTGTGTAAATAATATAACAAATCGCACAAAATGAAATGATTAAGCTTCCGTAGTATAAAAGATTTTTTCCTGAGGAATGATGCAGCACCATGTCCATAAAAAGTAATAAAGCAAGATAGGAAATCCAAATAATAACCATTCCTAAAGATAACGAGTTCTTTAAATTGAAGTAATAACTGTGCAATATGCTTAACAAGGACAAAACCAGAAAAAAGGGAAATGATACAAAATAAAAGTACAGCTGCATTCCTGAAGGTTCATAGGAAATATAAAAAACATTATCCACCTTGGTAGAGCCAATTATTAATATATACCAGTATATTAAATATAACGCGGAAAAATTAATGACTACTAAAGAACAGAAACCGAATATTTTTTTCATATCCGAGGAATTCCTATGAATAGAATGACGATAAAGCTCGGGAAGAGCGCCGATTCCAAAAGTAAGTAATAATTCGTTTAACCTGTGGTTAATTATCATTTTTCTTTGCGCGTGAAGCAAAAAGAAAAACCCAAGCGGATAAGTCCTCTTGCTTTCAAAACAGCGATATAATCTTTTACTAGATTTAACATATTGACGACGCATCTCAAACTGCAATAGCCTTTCTCCTCCATCGCTTTATAAAATAGCTTATGGCCTGAAATTAGAGGTAGAGGAAACTACAGTTTTGTTGTCCAAGCTTTGATTTTTATTGGCACTTGAATTAACAAAGCTATTGGAATTTATACCACTTGAAATGGAGCGACGATATTGAGAATATTCTTCCATTAAAGTAAGCTGGTTGCTAAGTCTGCTCACTAGAGAAAGGTTGTCCTTATAATTCTGTTGATTTAGTGTAAATTGTTGCTTTACAAATGCACTGATTTCTTGTGGAGTCATTGGCTGATTTTGTTCAGATCTTAATTTTTTTTCATCATTTAACTCCGTTGTAGCCGCTGCCTGCAAAGCATGACAGATCATTAATTCAGGATTAGTACCAAGTACTTCAATAAAGTGATTTATTTCCTTTTCGCTTATACCCTCTAGCTCTCCCTGAGAAGCTGCATAGAGATTAAATGCTTTGAATACCGCTTGAAAACCCTTTATTTTCAAATTAGTCATAAATTCAGCAGAGACTCTTCCGGTGGTATCATTTTGTAGCCATTTATAGTAATCCTCAGCTTGAACACTTTGGAAAATAAGCAAACCTTTTGTATACATCCAATCAGAAGAGGAAATAGATAAGCGTGCATCTAGTTGATTTACTAAGTTTCTTACTTCCTTTTCCCAAATTCCAAATGTTGTAAACATACTACTTCCCCTCTCCAGAATTAAAGGCAAAATAATACCACTAACACAATATCATTGTCTTTAAGCCCTATTTAATACACTATAGGCAAAATTAACCACCTCTGAGTTACTTATGAGTCAAGAGAAAAAAGAGCTGTCTCCTCTGGAAACCCTAAATGAAGATCTCTTTACACTCATTTCCAGTTACCTGGATAAAACTGACGAACCCCAAGAGCTGAAAAGTAGTCGCAGGAAAGAGTTTCCCTTCTTTCGCTCTAGCCTTATGCAAAAAAACCGTATATTGGCCAAATTAGCACAATATGCTGCCGAAGGTAACGTGAAGCGAATTGTGGCCCTGCTAATTATACGCCCCGATTTAAGAGTACAGGTACTCTTTACTCTGGCTGGTTTGGCTGCGCAAGATGAGATGGAAACAATATTAAAGCAACACCCTGAGGATTTATTAGTGAAGGCTCCCTTAAGAGATATTTCAGGAAGAGTCTTTGAATCCATCAGTATTTTTCAGCATGCTATTTGGGCAAAGGATGTGCGGTATATGGCAAAAATGATGTTAAATTGTCTACCTCAGAATCCTCAGGGCGAGCAGATAAGACTTAAGCTACTAGAGCAATATAAAGAACTAAGAGATAAAGGGGTAGTCTATCAATTAAAGGGAGTAAGGCATGAAAATGAGCGACATTTTAGTCTAGACTCTTTGATTGAAGTACTCTGTAATTATAAAAAAGAATTTTATAATTTGAGATACAATGAGCGACAAACCTATTGGAGTACCATAATTGGCAGTCCCCAGGCT
The DNA here is from genome assembly GCF_002240035.1 of Legionella clemsonensis. Classification (NCBI taxonomy): domain Bacteria; kingdom Pseudomonadati; phylum Pseudomonadota; class Gammaproteobacteria; order Legionellales; family Legionellaceae; genus Legionella; species Legionella clemsonensis. The sequence goes on from NZ_CP016397.1 coordinate 3,166,408, forward strand.
TTAACTCCTGCCCATATACGTCATCACTATTGTGATTCGCAAAATTTGTTTTCAAAAACCTCGAGCATTGAGGCACCACAGTTAAAGCGCTCACTCGAACTTCATAATTTTGAATTAAATAAGCGGCAATTGTGGACTGAAAATTTAGTGGAGCTTGGTAAGACGCTGGGTATTTGCAGCATGACCTATGGATCTGCTCCAGCGTATGCGCTTTCAGTTTACGGTGTAACTGAACCACCAGAATTGCCAGAAATAGAAACTTTACGCGCCTTAGACGAACACCGAACAAAAATTGATTTGCCGGCGCTTATAGAGCAGTTACAGACGCCGATACAAAATCTGGAAAAATATTCCGGTATTGAGACTTGTCCTTAAGTATTCTTAAAGTGAACAATTACTCTGCTTGTTGAGGCTGATGTTGATTGATGTATGGTTTTTTATTCATAATACATTTAATTTCCTTTTAAACAATTTTCGATTTTTGTTTAAAAGGAAATTACTTGTCTTTTCAACACATTACTTGCATTTCTGGTGTTGTGGAAAAGAGCAAATGCTGCAATGCCTCTGATAAAGACAATTATTGGAATAATGATTATCATCGTCACTCAACGTATAATAGCAGCAGCTATGATTCATTAACAATCGATTTTAAATACATTATGTCTATAACGCTTTCAGATCATGAGAAAGAAATAATTCGTTTGGTAGATAACCAAGTGAAGCTATGATTGAAAGAAAAGCCCCGATCATGTAATTATTTCGCCCCTGATTGATCTTTTACGGCCAATGGGAAGCAGAAAAATTTCTTCTTTGCTTGATCCAACTATTTTTTTGTTAAAAAGATGGTTCCATCACCCGATGATTTAGAGCGAATGGGGCAACAATGTCTGGGTAATCTATTTAATGAGAATAGCGAAGATAAAAAAGAAGCCCCTTAATACATAGCCATGGCTTTTGAATCTTGTTGGTGTGGTTTCGATAGAATGATCTTTCGAACATGTATAATCAACTCTTAAATCCTCTAAGTTTCAATAGCCGCACACTTAATCTCAGATTAGCTTGGCGTTGCTAACCTGAGATTGAGCATTTATAACCAATAAACAAAGATAAAAAGGAAGAGCCAAACGACGTCCACGAAGTGCCAGTACCAAGCTACGGCTTCGAAGGCAAAGTGGCGTTCGGGAGTGAAGTGGCCACGGATGCAACGGATAAGGATTACAATGAGCATGATGGTACCAATAGTTACGTGCAAACCATGAAAACCGGTTAGCATGAAGAAGGTGGTACCATAAATACCTGCGTCTAACGTCAAATTCATTTCAGTATAAGCTTCATGATACTCGTAAGATTGGAGAGCTAAAAAGAGAATACCAAGGGCGATAGTAAAAATCATCCCAACAATTAATTGCTTGCGCTTATTTAATTTTAAAGCCCAATGTGCCCAAGTGATAGTCGCACCGGAGGTTAATAAGATAAGCGTGTTTACCGCTGCCAACCCCCAAGCCTTCATCCCCTCATCGGCACCCACGAAAATCTGATTGTTGGGGTTAATAAGTAGCGGCCAATTTGCTTTAAAATCATTCCACAAAGTGATGTGAGTAATGGGATGGATTTCACCGCCTAAGAGAGGTATTGACCACCAGCGAGCGAAGAAGAGTGCGCCAAAAAATGCACCGAAAAAGCATACTTCAGAAAAAATAAACCAGCACATCCCCCATCGAAATGAACGATCTACTTGCAAATCATAAAGCCCTTTCTGATTTTCATAAATGACTTGACCAAACCAGCCAAACATCATAAACACTAAAATACCTAGACCAATAGTAAAGATATAGGGACCATACCAGTCATGATGCAACCAGGATGCTGCACCTACCAACGTGGTTGTTAAACCAATTGAGCCAACCAGAGGCCAGTGACTGGGTTTGGGTATGTAATAAGTGCCATGTGCTCCCATTCTTTAAAATTCTCCTCTCTATAGCTCACAATATTATTTTTATGTGAGTTTTTAATTAATTACTCTATTTGTTACGTCAAACAGTGTATAAGCCAATGTAATTGTTTTTACATTAGCAGGTAAGTCTGTATCTAAATGGAATAAAAGCGGCATATCCATCGCTTCATGCCCATTTAAAGTTTGCTGAGCGAAACAAAAACATTCTGTTTTTTTCAAATATTTCGCAGCAATGCCGGGTGTCACACTGGGAATGGCCTGCACCGTCATCCGGTGATTGGTTCTATTCTCTGCGTAAAACGACAACTTGGCAATTTCTCCTGGATGTACTCTGACTTTGGTAGTCTTGGGATAAAATGACCAAGGTAAGTTGCCATTATTGGTTGCCACAAATTCAACAAGCACTTCCCTGTCAGTAGCAATTTTTGCAGTCTTACTGTCATAGTGGTCAACTTGCATGCTCACTTTCCCATTAATGCCTAAAACCTTGCAAAGGCTATTGTAAATAGGTACCAGAGCAAAACCAAAGGCAAACATTCCAAGGACTAAGGTTGCCAAAATTACAATTAATCTTGTATGACTTTTCTGAGCCATTTTACGTCTCTCTCTCAAAAACTGTCATCTCACGCGCCGGAGAACCAGCTAAAGCATTAGGCCCTGAGATCTAATGCTTATTTATTACGTTTAGTGGATTTCAGGCGGTATGGTAAAGCTGTGATAAGGTGGTGGCGATGATAATGTCCACTCTAAACCACGGGCACCTTCCCAAACTTGTGCACTCGCTTTTTTACCGCCGCGAACTGTGGCGATGACATTGTAAAGGAATAACAACTGTGAGAAGCCAAAAATAAACGCACCGATTGTTACAACCACATTAAAATTGGTAAATTGCAGGGCGTAGTCAGGAATTCGACGAGGCATTCCCGCAAGACCCAAGAAATGCATGGGGAAGAAGGTCACATTGACTGAAATGACAGATAACCAGAAATGCCATTTCGCCAAACCTTCATTATACATGTGACCAGTCCATTTTGGTAGCCAATAGTAGGTGGCTCCCAGGAGTGCAAAAATAACACCAGGGACTAATACATAATGGAAATGACCCACCACAAAATAGGTATCCTGGTATTGATAATCGGCAGGTACCAAGGCAAGCATCAAACCAGTAAAACCACCAATAGTAAATAGAAATACAAAAGCTACCGCAAATAACATCGGTGTTTCGAAGGTCATTGCTCCCTTAAACATGGTGCTGACCCAGTTAAATACCTTTACCCCGGTCGGTACCGCAATCAACATGGTGGTATACATGAAAAACAATTCACCCCCTAGCGGAATACCCGTTGTAAACATATGGTGTGCCCATACGATGAATGACAAAAAGGCAATACTTGCAGTCGCATACACCATAAAATGGTAACCAAACAAAGGTTTGCGGCTAAAAGTAGGAATAATTTCCGATACCACACCAAATGCCGGTAGCACTAGTACATAGACTTCAGGATGTCCAAAGAACCAAAATACGTGCTGAAATAACACCGGATCACCGCCGCCTGCTGCGTTAAAAAAGCTGGTGCCGAAGTGTCTGTCAGCCAACATCATGGTAACAGCGCCTGCCAATACAGGCATAATAGCAATCAACAAAAATGCAGTAATTAACCAAGTCCATACGAACATCGGCATTTTCATTAGTGTCATACCCGGTGCACGCATATTAAGAATGGTTGCAATGATATTGATTGAACCCATAATGGAAGAAATTCCCATCATGTGAATGGCAAAAATCATAAAATCAGTACTAGGTGGCGCATAGGTTGTTGACAGTGGCGCATACATCGTCCAACCAAAATTAGGACCACCTCCACTATGAAATATGGTTGAGCCTAGCAGTCCAAAAGCAAAAGGCAATATCCAAAAACTCCAATTGTTTAAACGAGGCAAGGCCATATCAGGCGCCCCTATCATCATGGGAATTTGCCAGTTTGCCATGCCAGTGAAGGCTGGCATTACCACCCCAAATAGCATAATTAATCCATGCAAGGTGGTCATTTGATTGAAGAAGTTAGGGTCCACAAACCGATGGCCCGGCTGGAAAAGCTCTGCTCTGATAATCAGCGCCATAGTACCAGCCACAAAAAAACTAATTAAGGAAAGCCACAGATATAAAGTACCAATGTCTTTATGGTTAGTGGTAAACAGCCATCGTTTAATAAAACCAATTACCCCTTTACCTTGTTCAGGACCATGCTCATGTTCTTCATGATCCACATCGTGCGTTATCACTTGACTCATCGCAAACCTCCAGCTTGAGCTTTATTCACCATTGTGGGTGCTTGATTGTCGCCTTGACGTACTTTAGCGACGTCTGCGGGTTGTATCTCATCGTCTGTATTATTTTCCCAGGCATTACGCTCATAGGTGGTAATTGCTGCAACTTCAGCATCAGTTAGCTGATCTTTGAAAGCTTGCATTGCCGTACCTGGTACACCATTTAAAATAATACTGATATGACGCTCAATAGGCTTGCCCACAGCAACAGAACTACCCTTCAATGGCGGATACATTGGAGGAATACCTGTACCGTCAGGACGATGACAAGCACTACAAATTTGATCGTATTTCTGCTTACCCAACTTCATTAGCTCTTCGCGTGTCATTTTAACTTGGGCTTCAGGTTTTGCTTCTGTTTCTGCATACTGATCCCTTACTTTGGTTTGCTGAGAAACCCATTGATCAAATTCTTCTTCACTCACTGCCTTAACAACAATAGGCATAAACGCATGATTTAATCCGCAAAGTTCGGCACACTGTCCACGATAGACGCCAGGTTTTTCTATCCTTGCCCAAGCTTCATGCATAAAACCAGGCATGGCATCACGCTTAATACCGATTTCAGGTACCCACCAGGAGTGTATAACATCATTTGAAGTTACCAGAAACCGAATCTTTTTATGCACAGGAACAACCACAGGTTTATCCACTTCCAACAAATACCATTGTCCCTTAGGTGCCTGATTTTGGATCTGTTCGTAAGGTGTGGACAGATTGCTAAAAAAGCTAATTCCCTGATCAAGATATTGGTATTGCCATTTCCATTGATAACCCACCACCTTAATAGTAACGTCTGAGTCGCTTGCATCTTCAAGGTGCATCAATACTCTAGTAGCTGGAATAGCAAGACCAACAAGGATTAGAAAAGGAATGATTGACCAAACAATTTCTACACGCATGTTGTCATGGAAACTTGCCGGTTGAAAACCTTTTGACTTGCGGTGATGTATTAATGAATAAATCATTACACCAAAAACTGCAACTCCAATAATGGCACAGACAACCATGGCAATCATGTGCAAATCATACATGTCTTTGCTAAGAGGAGTGACTCCTTTGTACATGTTCATTTGCCAATTATCTGCTGCAGCCATTGCAATTTGGCTTATCCCCAGTCCAGTCGCAGTAGCAAATATTTTGCTTAGCCTCAACCCATTTTGCATCCCCATATCACCTCTTATAATGTCAGGTTTATTTTTAGAATGACTTTAGCTACAACTAAAGTCATTCACATGACAACCATGACTAATCATCAATTGTCTTAATCGAAATTTGAATTTGTTACCACAAAGAATAATTTCCTTCGGTTTTTGACTGGCTTACCATGTACTTAATTGCCTCAAGTATTTCGCCCGTGGTGCATTTTTTACAGCCACCATTCTTGGGGTGATACGGGCCACGTATCGTGTTTTCGACCAGTACATCAATATTCTTCTCGATAAGCGGCTTCCATACTGCTTTATCACCCAATTTTGGTGCACCTTGCTTACCCTCGTTATGGCACATGCTGCAGTTTTCATTGTAAACGTCTTTGCCATTAGCAGGATATTTTGCAGCACCGCCAGTTTCTAAATCGCGCCACTGAGAGCGAGACAGTGAAGCATTTAAAATGTAATCGACTGCTGAAATAACATCGTTATCTGAGCAAGTCACACAGGCACCTTTTACTGGCATACTGTTATAACCATGGATAGCATGACGATAAAGTCCGGTTAAACCTCGCGCCTTTAAACGTTCATACCAACCAGGACCGTTTCCTATAAGTGGTGCTCCCATCTCTCCACGTTGGTGACAAATAATACAAGCATTAACATAAACTTGCTTTCCACGCTTTAACGTAGGCTGGCTTTCTGAGGGAGGTACTCCTAGTGGTTCCTCACTGGTTACTGTCTTTAAATAGGTAGCGATTGCCAAGCGATCTTCTTCAGTAAGATAACTCAAACTATTATGATTAACTTCTGCCATTGGTCCGGCTACCGGTCCTGCTTTATTAATCAGTTGCCCTTGAGCAAATACGTCCGCTACTTCATAACGACTTGCTGAGCGCAACCCATATTTAGTAATGTTTGGTGCCCAGTAACCATCAATAAAGGATCCCGTCAGGTAAAATCGATTTTTAGCCGCACCGAATATATTTAAGGGTGTATGACACATGCTGCAATGACCTAAGCTATCAACGATATATTTACCGCGATTCCAGAGTGGGGATTTATCGGCTTCGTAAACCACACTATTGTCGTCAGGAAAGAAAAACAACAAATTCCATCCCCACAATGCAAAACGTGATCCCGGCACATTAAATGGGAAGGGCAAAGGCTTGTTCTTTTGTTTTACCGGGGGAATACTCATAAAATAGGCATAAAGTGCACGCGCATCATCGTCTGTCATTTTGGCGAAATAGACGTAAGGAAATACCGGAAAGTAATTGCGCCCCTTGGGATCACGCCCTTCTTTTAGAGCGCGAATAAAATCTTTTTCTGTCCAGTTGCCAATCCCTGTTTCTTTATCAGGAGTTATATTAGGACTATAAAAGGTACCGAAAGGGGTATTAATAGGCAAACCACCAGCAAAAGCAGGAGTGCCTCCTTTAACGTCAGTATGACAAGCAATACAATCACCCATTTTTGCCAGATACTCACCACGTGCTACTAACTCGGCTTGTACTCCGGGTGCCGGTTTAGTGGGTGGATAGGCAGGATAATAGCCATCGATTAAGGGTTCAACCGGTCGATTTCTATGATCAACGGCTTTAAATTCAACCGCTGACGCAGGGGTAGTACTTGTGGCCGCTGGAGCTGTGGTATCTGTTGAGACTGGAACTGCTGCATTCGTACTGCCATTTTCGGGTGTAGTTGCGGCAGGTGTCTTTGTTGTCTTATCTGTTGCAGCATTCCCTTGAGTAACAGGTGTTGCCTTGGGATTTAAAACAGCGTTAGTTTCCGGAGTAGTATTTGATGGAGTAACGGCCTTTGTGGGCGTAGTAGTCTGTGCTTTTTGAGTGGACTCTGCTTTATTCGCTGCGTTCACAGAGCCAAACAACATGCTATAGGTTACCAAAAAAGAGGCAACAATTGCGTTTTTTTTAAACAAAGAGCCCACGCTCCCTCCTTTAAATTTATTACCTTAAGGTAAATCACACTGGCAGGAAAATAATCTCGGGCATTTTATACCCCTCCCCACGCAACTGCAACGTTGATCATAAGGAGTTTTTAATTAAAATAGTTTGAAGCTGGCTGACAAGCTAAATCTGCACTGCTATTATGCACTTTTTAATAAAAGCGGAACTTTTATGGTTTGGAAAACAGCTATCAATTTACTACGTCTCCAGGATATAGAGCGCGAGACTCTCACCATCGATAATCATAAGATCCTTTTTATATGGCACAAAGAGCAAGTTCATGCGCTACAAGCACAATGTCCTCATTTTAAGTTACCTCTTCACAAAGGCAAAATCAATGAGGAATGTGCCATTGTTTGTCCCTTCCATCGAAGTGAGTTTGATTTGGAAACTGGTGCTGTAAAATGCTGGACTCCCTGGCCTAAAGCTGTAGGAAATTTACTGGGAAAAATGGTCAAGCCCAAGCACTTGAAAATTTATCCGACACGAGTGACTGAGGGTATGGTAGAAGTAGAAATTACCTAGCTTTCGTGACTCGCTTCAGAATTACTTATATTAGAAATTGCCTGGCTCCTTCTTCTACTTTTCTAATGAACTGTTGATATTGCTTTGCTGGTAGCTGCCAATAGTGCCAATATAGTGGTATTGGCCAACGCATAGCGGCTGAAATTTCCTGGAGCAGCCCTTGCGCCAGTTCATGAGTAACATCCAAAGCAGGTATCCAGCCATAGCCATAACCTTGCAGAGTGAATTCCTTATAAGCCTGGACTGAAGGAACCATATGATAGCGGCTAAGCGGCAATGGTTTTTTAAAAAAATGCTTAAAGAAGTGTTCTGGTAATCTGTCTCGGTTATCAAAAACAATTGCAGGAGCATGTGTTAAATTTTCCTCTAATGTTCTTTTATTATTAAAATGACGATTAACAAATTCGGGGGAAGCAACCAGTAAGTAGGTCATATGTCCCAATAAACTGCATTCACAGCCAGGTAAAGCTCGCTCGTAGCTGGTTACACAGGCAGAGACTAACCCTTTACGAAAATAATCAATCGTTACCTCCTGATCATCAGTAATAATATCAATATTCCACTTTTCAAGAAGACTTAATGTGGGTAATGCACGCGTAAACCAGGTTTCCAGACTATCGCGATTTAATGCAACAGAAAGACGGGCAGGCAATTCCTTATGAATTTCTTGTAGTAAATGTTCTTCCAACAAACGAGTACGACGTAATAAGCTTAGTAGCTTTTCTCCTAAAGGTGTAGCCTGATAAGGGAGGCTGCGAACTAAGAGCGGTTGACCAAATTGGTTTTCCAGTTGCTTGATTCGTTGTGTCACCGCTGGTTGAGTAATAAACAATTGTTTGGCAGCGGCGGCAAAACTCTGAGTTTGAATGACGGCATCCAGGGCCTGTAAACCACGATGATCGAGTCTCATAAGAAAAATTTATTAATCATTAAAATTATTAATTTTAATTATAATCAAAAATGATCAATAATTGCCACTCCTAAACAAAGAGTAAACAGTATTATGATGGTATATTTCAATGGCTTGATGTTGGGATTATCCTTAATTACAGCACTGGGTCCACAAAATGTATTTTTAATTCGTCAGGGTGCCTTGCGTCAACATGCGATACTTTCTGCTGCTATTTGCTTCTTATGTGATATTATTTTGGTGTGCGCAAGTGTTGCGGGTCTTCATCATGTCCTTGAACTTCATCCTACTCTGCAAATTTGGATAACCTGGTTTGGGGTAGCCTTTCTTCTTTATTATGGAAGCAAGGCGCTAAAGCGCGCCCTGTTCTATAAAAAAAGAGAGGTGACGCCTCCCTCCAATGTCACTACCCGCTGGCAAATTATCGCCTTTGCGCTGGGGTTTAGTTTACTCAATCCCCACGCCATTATTGATAGTCTGGTCATTATTGGTGGCGGCAGCACGCAATTTCCAGGACATCAACAAGCATTTTTAATGGGAGTAGTCACTTCAAGTTTATTTTGGTTTTCAGCCCTTACTTTTACCACCCATTATTTTTCCGAATTGCTTTCTCGGCCTCACGTTTGGCGACGTATTGAATTTGCCAGTGGTGTTCTCATGCTAGTTTTAAGTTTAAAACTAGCTTTGAGTTAAATTAATTTATTGTAATTTTAAAAACGCTGTAACCGCATCAGGAGCACATTTTTTTACAGATCCTAAGGCCAATTCTTTAAGATAAGCATTCGCTGCGGGAATTAAATTATCAGTGCCATCCTGCCCATAGACTGAAAACCAAATATTGTTGATTGCTGTTCCTTCCGCAAACTCCTTTAATTTTGCTTTCAATTTTTCCGAAGGCTCTATCCCACGTGAGGTAAATGTACCTGCAACAACATCCCTTTCTTCCCAAACGGCAATCGTGTCTTTTTTAGCCCAGGGGCCCAGGGTAGTAATCATTTCCTGAATCTCAAGAACACCAAGCTTATACCAGGTATGCTTTTTATTACTCATAGACCAGGTATACACGTCAAGTAAATCATTCAGTGCTTCACGGTATTGGGTAGTCAAGCCTGAGTTTGTGCGATTTCCTAAGAGATAACATCCATAACCACAGCTGGCCAAGGAAATAGTCCATAAAGGCAACGGCAGGGGTAATATTCCACCAGTCCAACTGGCAGCACTCACAGCCAGAGCCCCTATGATTTGATTATCATAATGAAATAATGCTGCTTGTGCTTGTTTAAACCGCAGCACGCGATTTTTGATAATTTCAATATGTGATGAATTGCGATAATCAAAAGCTGTTGAAGTGTCTAATTTAATGGAAGGGGGAATAGGGGCCGTTTTAAAAAAGCTGGTTGTATAGTTAACCATGCTACCAAACGCTTTTAACATGTTTCACTCCATTGATTTTTGAATAATCTTTTTAACGTATGGTAGAAAAAAATGCAAGATATAATGATTAATGACATGAGAAAAGAAAGGGCCAATCAGTGTGTCGCCAATTGACCCAGTGGAATGACACATAGCAAGTCCAACCTCGCAATCGAAATATCTCATAGATGTAGGAAGATTGTCAATATTTTAAGCGATTGATTAAATCGATTGTTGTTCTGCAACTCCTGCGCTAGACTCCACACATGAGAGATGATGATAGATAAGCTTATGTTCTACGGTGATAGCGTTCAAAATACTCGGCAACTTTTCTTTACAAGCTGGCAAAAATATCTCACCAAACAACCCCTGCTACCTTTGGAGCAGCAAATTGTCGATGTAATCATTGCACACCCTGAATATCATGCCTTGTTAGAATCCAACAATAAGGAACAAGCCTACTTTCCTGAGATGGGACAAACTAATCCTTTTTTGCATATGGGCCTGCACCTTGCCATTCGTGAGCAAGTTAGTACCAACAGGCCAGAAGGTATCACTAAAATTTACCAACAGTTGCTAAAAAAATATGCGGATGCCTTGGCAGTAGAACATTCGATGATGGATTATCTTGCCGAATGTTTATGGCGGGCCCAGCGAGATAATACTTTACCCAATGAAGCCGATTATCTACAGGCTTTAAAGCAGTTATTAAATTAATTCAGGGCTGGTACGATTAATTTTTTGAGCCCGCCACATAATAAACATGGGGAGAGCAACTGCGCAAATGCTGCTGAAATACATAAACAAGCCTCGCGCATAAGAAATATGCATATAAAAAGAGGCAATGAAAGGACCAATCATGGCTCCGACACTATAGGCAAGCAGTAAACTTTGCGTGCCAGCTACGATGTCGCAGTCATGCAGCTCATCACAGGCACAACTAATACTGATAGGGTATATTGTAAATGTAAACCCACCAAACAATGCCATGAGGATGACTATAAACCAGGTATTGTGATATCCCTTTATGAGTAAAATGGAAACAATGACCGTTGCCAGGGTAAGCAAAATTAAAACAATACCTCGTTCCATGAGATCCGATAGTTTGCCCACGGGATATTGCAATAGCATGCCACCAAAGATGATTACAAACATAAGTTTTGCAACTTCAGCCTTCTCATGAAAAATATGATTTAAATACGTGGGCATAAAACCAAACAGTCCACCCATAATTAGCCCTGAGAGTAAACAACCTACTAACCCAGAGGGTGATACCCGTAGTATTGTGGCAAAATTCAATGTCGAAGGCTTATCAAATTTAGGAGAGCTGACATAAGACATGGCGATAGGAATAATCGATAACGAGCACATCATAGAGGCGATGACATAGGGTATTAATGATTGCGTTTCGCCCACATTCAAAAAGAAATGGCCCAAACTTTGTGCACCGTAAAAGGAGATCATATACAGGGATAACACTTGGCCACGATTCACTTTAGTGCTTTTGCAAAGAAGCCAACTTTCAATGACAATAAATAGACCTGCTATAATAAATCCACCGATAAAGCGTAAAGCAAGCCATAAATTAACATTGTAAAAAATACCATGTATCAGACAAATGATTGCCAAGGTAGAAGCAAACACGGCATAAGCATTCCCATGACCTACGCGGGTAATAAAGCGTTCTGCTCGCAATGAACCTGCTACCAGGCCTGCATAATAAATTCCAGTAAGCGCACCAATTTCCACGGGAGAAGCATGATTTAAAGTCATGTTTAATGCGAGCAGGGTAGAAAAAAAACCGGCTCCCAATAAAAAGATAAACAGGCTCAACAAGGGCACGAAAGTTTCAAATAGGACAGTGATCATGACCGGTCTGCTTTAGTAGTACGAAGGGATTAGTAAAAGATTACAAGTTTATTGTGAAAAATAATAGTAGCCTTATAAAGGCTAGTGACAATCTCCTCATTAGTGTTGTCATTTTCGTTGGGTATACGGCCTCAGATAGGTTAATATAGGTCACCTGCGAATTTATATACCTATCAATGACCGATAACGAGAAATTGACTCATTTTGGCTTCGAATCTGTAGCTTGGAATGAAAAAGAGAAAAAAGTAGGTGCCGTCTTTAAATCGGTAGCTGAAAACTATGATCTCATGAACAATATTATGTCCATGGGAATCCATCATCTGTGGAAACGTTTTACGGTAGAACTTAGTCATGTGCGTCCAGGACAGAGCGTGCTTGATCTCGCAGGAGGGAGTGGCGATTTGACGCGGTTGCTCAGCAGAAAAGTTGGCCCTCAAGGGACAGTAATTCTGGCAGATATTAATGCAGCCATGTTGGCAGTAGGCCGCGATCGTCTTCTTGATGAAGGCTTATATCAAAACCTTGAATTTGTGCAGGCAAATGCACAGACATTGCCGTTTAAGGATAATAGCTTTCATTGCATCACCATTGGCTTTGGATTGCGCAATGTAACTGATAAAGAAGAAGCATTGTGTTCAATGTACCGGGTATGTAAACCCGGTGGAAAGGTCATGGTGTTGGAGTTTTCAAGCCCCACTTTGCCTGGTTTGAAACCAATTTATGATTGGTACTCTTTCAATGTGCTTCCTAAACTAGGTGAATTTTTTGCACAAGATGGAGACAGTTATCGCTACCTTGCCGAATCCATACGCATGCATCCTTCACAAGAAGGCTTAAAATCAATGATCGAGAAAGTAGGATTTGAAGATTGCCATTATTATAATTTAAGTGGCGGAATTGTTGCCTTGCATATTGCTTACAAATATTGAGGTGTTATGATTAAAAAATATTCATTAAAAGCGCTGCAAAAAGCGATTAATCATGCGCTTGCCCTGGATGAGTCAATACCGGATAAAATTATCGCATTGCATGGAAAAGTGCTTGAAATTATTGTTGCACCACTTGGCGCGAATTTCTTTATTTTGTTTGAGCAGGAACAATTGAAGTTGCTAGCCCATTATGACGGAAAGCCGGATACCATTATTCATAGTAGCCCTCTTGGCTTAATTCGCTTAAGTTTTCTGCCGGCTTCCAAAGCACGTTCCTTGTTTAATGATAAAATTAGACTCTCAGGCGATGTAGAGCTGGGGCAGGCTGTTAAAAACCTGTTTGATGAATTGGATATTGATTGGGAAGGTCATTTGGCTCATTTTACCGGTGATGTGGTTGCTCACCAGGTTGGTTCCCTGTTTCGCCAAGGCTTTGCTTTTAAAAAGCAACTCCAGGAATCCTTCCATCACAATATGGCGAATTATCTGCACGAAGAATTGCGTCTTTTCCCTTCTCGTGAAGAGATAGAGGATTTTTACAAGGATATTGATCAATTGGCGCTAGACGTGGAACGCTTGCAGGCTCATGTTAACCAATTCAAGGGAAAACATGAAATCGATTAAACAATTAATCCGGCTTCTCCATATTAACACCATCCTGGCTAAGAATGGACTGGATCAGGTTATTGTCTCTATTCGTCTTTTTTCACCCTTTCGTTTTATTGTTTACTTAAATCCCTGGAATTGGTTTCGCCGAGAAAAATTAACACGCGGCGAAGCGTTGCGAAAAACGTTAGAAGAACTGGGGCCTATTTTTATTAAGTTTGGGCAGGCTCTTTCTACACGCCCTGATATTTTACCTCCGGATATCGCACTGGAATTGTGCAAGTTACAAGATGATGTGCCGCCTTTCGCCAGTGAAAAAGCACTAGCTATTTTTGAATTGGCTTTTGGTCGCTCTGCATTTGATGTGTTTGCGGAATTTGACCCTGTCCCTCTTGCTTCGGCTTCGATGGCCCAAGTTCATGCTGCCAAATTAAAAACAGGCGAGGATGTCGTTGTAAAAATTTTACGCCCCAATATGCGCAAAATTATTGAGAAAGATTTAAGTATCATGCATACCATTGCTAATCTGGCTGATAGATATTGGTCAGAAAGCAAGCGCTTGAAACCTAAAGAAATTGTCCAGGAATTCGAGCACAATTTGCTGGATGAGCTTGATTTGCAACGGGAAGCTGCCAATGCAGCACAATTACGCAGAAATTTTAATAAATCTCCCTTACTTTATATTCCTGAAATTTTCTGGGACTACACTCGTGAAAATATCCTGGTTATGGAGCGCATTCATGGGATACCTGTAGCCGATGTCCCTTCATTAAAAGAACATGGGGTAGATATTAAAAAATTGGCAGAACGTGGCGTTGAGATTTTTTTCACTCAAGTTTTTAGAGACTGCTTTTTTCACGCGGATATGCATCCTGGTAATATATTTGTTTCACCATTGCGTCCTTATGATCCGCAATATATCTGTATTGATTTTGGTATTATTGGCACCTTAAGTGACAATGACAAACGTTATCTAGCCGAAAATTTATATGCCTTTTTTAATCGCGATTATCGCCGAGTTGCCGCTTTACATGTCGAGTCGGGATGGGTTGCACGTGATACGCGTGTCGAAGAATTTGAAAGTGCCATTCGTACGGTGTGTGAGCCTATTTTTGAGAAACCGTTAAAGGAAATTTCCTTTGCACAGGTTGTCTTGCGACTTTTCCAGGTTGCGCGACGCTTTCAAATGGAAGTACAACCGCAATTGGTTTTATTACAGAAAACACTGTTGGCTATCGAAGGGCTCGGCCGGCAACTTTATCCTGAGCTGGATTTATGGACAACAGCCAAACCGTTTCTGGAAAAGTGGCTTAAAGAGCAAATGGGCCCACGTGCCTTTATCAGACAATTGCGTGAAAATCTTCCTTTTCTATCAGAGCAACTGCCACATATGCCCCGTCTTTTAAATGATGTCTTGCAGCTAACCCGGGAAGAAAAAATACGCCATTTAATTCGTGATAATGAACGAATAATTACGCCTACACCGTCACCTTGGTATAAGGGCTTTGGCATTGGTATTTTTGCAGCCTTGGTTACCGTAGGTATACTTGATGTCTTGAATCAAGATAAACTGGCAGCGATGGCATTATCAGCTGCCATTGTAGGTGGGGTTTTAACTGTCCTTAACCGAACAACCAGGAGTTAATATGGGCTTAAGTGGCGTCAGTCCTCTATCATTACTACTAGTATTACTCATTGTTATCGCTTTATTTGGCACTAATAAATTAAAAAATATAGGCGCTGATTTAGGTGCAGCCATTAAAAATTTTCGTCGTGCCATGAATGAAGAAAGCGATAAAAAAGACGATAAAAATGAGTAGCGGCGAGCTCTTATTAATTTTGCTTGTTGCCATTGTAGTTTTTGGCCCCAATAAATTGCCTATGCTGGCGGAACATTTGGGTAAATTGTTCCAACACTTGAATCAATTCAAACAACAGGCAAAAGCTTTTTGGCAAGCACAACTAAATGAGCAGCAATTGCTCGAAAACACGCGCAAAGCAGAAAAAGTTGATGCACTTTATAAAGCCGGTACAAAGAACTCGGAAAATCAGGCGGAAAGCTCCAAGGCAAAAATTAACAGGAGTTGACAGTGAACAGGGATAAAGATGAAACTCACCCTAAAAAACTATAAAGAAAGTCACTTGGGAAAATTAAGATTTAATACAGATGCTAGCCCAGACCAAGTAGGTCCAGGCAAAGGATCACAACCTGGACACCAACATCAGGGTCAACAACCTGGTCATTCTGGTAAAAGTATTAATAAATTTTAATAACAAGCAAGCGGCTTTCTTAGTGTTGTTTGCCTCTCTCGTTTTTTAAGCCCAATAGCCAATCGGCACTTACTTCCAATTCATTGGCAATTGTTTCAATCGCCAGAGAATCTAATACCATTCCGTTTAACACGGCTTCTGTTTTAAACTTAGGTAGCTTAAATAGTTTGGAACATACTTCAATGCGTTCCATCATTAAACCGGGAACGCCAAGCGCATCTAATTCATTATTTAAACGCTCAGACAATTTCTTATTTGACATGGCAATCTCCTCTTACTTTTTTTATCAGTGTAAAACACTTAAGCTTAAGAATTGATTAACACCAATAGATTTTTTAGTGGGTAATTTTCCCCATTTCGCCATTAGTCACTATGCATTAAAATTGCTCTGCCGTGACTCATAACAATCGCAGTGTGAATACCCAGAACAATCATAAAAGTCATACTTCATGATGTATTGAACGGAACATAGATAAAATTTTCACTGTTGGAGTAGGTCAATGAAAATTAGCCATTTATTAAATTTAACCAATGAACAACTTGCTAAAGTAACTATTCTGGAAATTACCGAAGATAAATTAAATAAAACACATATTGAATCGTTAATCTCTTTATTACCAAAATTGCCTTCTTTAGAAATCATTGCCTGCAGAGGCAATTTGAGGGGTAAATTATTTACTAAGTTAGTTGCTGAATTACCTAAATGCCCTTCCCTCTCTTATTTACTATTTCCCAATAATAAACTGACTAATGCAGAACTCAAAGGTTTCATTGACGTACTACCAAAGTTTAATCATCTAGTAGCTGTTGAGTTAACCAATAATAAATTTAAGCAATTATCAGCAACCGATCTTGAGAGATTGTTAACAAATATCCAGTGCTGTGGGAGCTTAATTACCTTTGATGTAGCGAAGAGTAAATTTGGTGATGAAAAAAATTGTGCTCGAATTAATGAGGCCTTAGCGGCAAACAGAGAGGAAGCAGAAAAGTTAATCGATGCAGTACGCCAAGGCAATATAAAAAAAGTAGGTCACCTAATAAATAAAGGCGCCAATATTAATTGTCGTATCGTACCCTCTAAATCCAAAGATGGTGTTTTGCTATCTCCTTTACATGCAGCAATCAATGCCGCTGATTTCACCATGGTAAATTTTTTGGTAAAAAATGGTGCCAAACTGTTACCTGATGGGTGCGGTAGTAATATTTTGACCCAGGCACAAAAAACAAAAGAGTATTGGAGCAAAACGCCAGGGAAACAAACTTATTGTGCACGTCTTGGAGAAATAATCACCTATTTATCAAAATTTGATGAGAAAAAAGAAGAAAAAAAGGGTGAGCTGTTGAATAATCGTCCTCTTCAATCCTCTGCAAGTGAGGCTGGTTTTTTTGGTCTTCAAAAACGTCACCAAATTAAGCAACACGCGCAGACAGAAAAGGAACAACTACCTATGTCACAGTCATCATCTGCACTACAATTCTAAATCTCTCACGAACAAGGCTCAGTCTTGTGCGTGAGACCTGTGCGTAGATAGCACTGTTTTTTTCGAGGTTAGGCAATGGTAAATTTTTAATCTGACCTTTTAGCCAAATCTTGGTTCAGGTCGATGACAATAAGGCATTTTGCTATGTTTGCCGTAGTAGTTTTGATGATAACCTTCGGCAGGCCAAAATATTTGTACTGGTAATAAACGCGTGACTACCTCATACCCGCGACCTTTCAAGATTTGTATTAAAGCTAGCGCTTCTTGTAGTTGTTCTTCATTATAATAAAAAACTGCACTTTTATACTGATGCCCCATGTCAGGACCTTGTCCCGAACGTTGAGTAGGATCGTGAATTTCGAAAAACCGCTTAAGCACAGTGTGGTAATCTGTTTTTTCTACATCATAGACAACTCTTACCACCTCATAGTGTCCAGTATCTCCATGGCAAACTTGATCATAAGTAGGCTCCATTACGACTCCTCCTGAATAGCCTACCTCCACTTTGAGCACGCCAGGAAGCTGGCGCAAAAAATAATCCACTCCCCAGAAACATCCTCCAGCAACGATGGCTTCTTCAGTATCTAAAACGCCATCATCAGAGACATAATCAATCGAAGCTGAATTAACGCAATGACGTAGATTGGCCTGGGTAAAATTCTCGCCTATAAAAACGTGGCCTAAATGCGCATGACAACGACCACAAAGAATCTCCGTTCGTTGCCCATCACTGTCGGGCACTTGTAATACTGCTTGCACAATATCATTATCAAAGCTTGGCCAACCACAACCTGAATGAAATTGATTTTTTGCACGAAAGAGCGCCAAACCACAACGTCGGCAAAGATAACTACCCTTTTTCGCAACTGTATTATATTCACCCGTAAAAGGATATTCCGTCGCCTTGTCGCAAATAATTCGTTTTGCAGCTGGAGTTAAGCTGGCTGTTTTATCGAGATAGTTCTCCATAATAATCTCCTGTAAGCTTGCTGCAAGGTAGCTCTGAGTTATGACTATGCAATTTTAACTTAGTCGAACAGTACTTGAAAAACTTGGCATCTTAAAGACACCAAGTTTTGTTGCTGATTTATCTTATGCGATTACAAATTTTATCGGCCATATAACCAATTGCACCCGCATAATAAATAGAATTATTGTAGCGCAAAATCATTTTATAATTTGGATAAGCTAAAAATACCGGACCTCCATAAGGTTGAACAATACTTGCCTGTAGTTCCGGATAAGGCAAGGGCTCTCCTTTTTCAGTACGAACACCTAAAGCTGTCCATTCACTGACTGGTTTGGTAATGGACTTGCCTTCTAGTTTCATATCAAATTTTGGTGGTAATTTCACATGAATAGCCCAGGGTTGTCCAGTTTGCCAACCATTTTTTTTCATATAATTAGCAATTGAAGCAAATACATCAGGTTTGGAACTCCAGATGTCTTTACGGCCATCCCCATCATAATCCACTGCAAACTCCATCCAACTTGAAGGAAGGAATTGAGGTTGTCCGGAAGCCCCAGCCCACTCACCTTTAAAAAGATCCAGCGTTACATGACCATCATTTAATATGCGTAAAGCTAAAAACAGTTGCTTGCGAAAAAAATCACGTCGATTAGAATCGTAAGCAAGAGTTGCCAATGATTTAATAACAGGGAAATTTCCCATGTAAGAGCCGTAACTACTTTCCATTCCCCAAAAAGAGACTATAAAACAAGGATCTACACCAAATTGCCGGCCAATTTCTTCCAATATTTCTTTATTTCTAGCATAGTGCTTTCGTCCCATAGCAATTCTGTAATTATCTGCCCGAGAATGAAGGTATTTATTAAATGTTAGCCGATGCTCCGGTTGGGAACGTGCCAACCCTTTAACCTGCCGGCTTGGCTCACGAATACCTGCGAATGCTTCATCAAAAACGCTCGCAGAAATACCTTGCTCCAACGCCTCTTGCCTCACCTCTGCAAGCCAGCTATTCCAGCTTTGTTGATTTGCCATAGTCCACTGATATGACAATAGCAGCATGGCGCTAATAATTAGCTTTAGAGCCTGTTTTTTCATGACCACCCCTTTTGTTTAATTTCAAAAGATACAACTATTCATTTATCGAACGACGACAAAACTTGGCCTAATTTCTGATGCTCATTTTTACAAGCAGAAAACATGCCTTTCATAATAGCGTGAAAATTTAGCAAAGACTAATGGCCAACAATTTTTTGAGTGTAATTTAAAAAATTAGAGCAAAGAAAATACGCTTAATACTCGATTAAGGTTTTTTGGTTAAAATGCAGCCTTTCTAATAATAGAGCTTATTATGATCATTCTCTATATTCCTTTTTCGCAAACTCAAACAGGAAATCTTGCGGATGCAGCAAGAATTTGGGTAGCCAATCATTCCTTATATTCCACTGAGGAAATTCAGGTGATCCATCATGGAGAACCCCTTAACGACAATTTACTTGAAAAAGATATTACCGTTTTTGTTTTGGCACATGGGAGTGAGACAGATCCTACCATAGTAACAAATTTCACGGATCCCGCAACAGCAACCATCATCAGTACAGAAACGTTAGCTGAGCGTTTTAATTATGATTTTTTATTTATTGCCACCAGACTGGAAGCCATTCATCTTTATTGCTGTGGTCAGGAGAAAAAGAATGCTTTACTGGCTAAAAAATTTGAAGACTCGCTCTTACTGCTAGATAACGGTGAAATTAAATATTACGGTGGAGTAATCTTTACACCAGACGAAAAAGGTAATCACTGGTTAATTAGTGACTCTGGTATTCGGCAACCGGCTATTGCCAACACACATCGTTTTTTTAGAATGGCTCCTTCCGATTCTGCCAGCATTGGTAAAGACATAAAATCTCTAACTTTAGAAAAATACCTACAAGATTGTAAAATCCAAAGAAGAGGATCTGCCAAGCAACATGGCAATAGTATTAGAAAAGACAGGGTCACTCTAAATAGACATTTAGAAAGGGCTTTACAGAATCCAAGTGAAAACATTGACGCCATGGACTTAAACGTCACCTCAAGAAGTTGATAATATTAATACTTGGGAAGCTTCTTAAAGTATTTTGTACTATTTTATAAGTATGGTTAATTAGGGACATAGCCATGTCTAAAATTAAAAGGAAAGCCCCTATAGGAGAAGCAGCGATATTGTCGCAGATAGGGCCTGTTTTTAGAAATAATTTGCACTGCGACATCTGTGATACTCCTATTACCTCAGAGGAGTTGGACCAGTTTTTTGACTTATTAGACAGGTTTCATCAAGCTATCATTGCTAAATTTACGGCTGGAATATCTCCGGCTGCTCTGGCAACGGCCTATTTTTCATGGCTTTCCCAGTTGGCTTTATGTCCAGGACGAGCACTTGAACTTGCGCTTTACCCTGCTTTTCATGCGCAAGATTGTACCACTAAAATTATTTGTCATCTAAGACCCGGTGATGGCAGGGATGTTCGTTTTCATACAGACAGTTGGCAATCATGGCCATGGGAAATTTATGCGGAAAATTTTCTGCAATTTGAAGATTGGTGGCGACGAGCAACCACTGATATTCCCGGTGTTCCCTCTCATGTTGAACGCACGGTGTCTTTTTGCGCCCGTCAAATTATTGATGCATTATCGCCATCAAATTTTGTGCTTACTAATCCCGATCTGTTTCAGGAAACCATCAGCACATTGGGACTTAATTTATTTCATGGCACTAAACTCGCCATTCAAGACAGACTTGAACGGATATTTGATATACCCCCTGAAGGAGTGGAAAATTTTATACCGGGAAAACATGTCGCTATCACACCTGGCAAAGTCGTATTTCGCAATCACCTGATTGAGCTCATACAATATGAGGCAACAACAAAAACGGTGTATAAAGAGCCTGTATTAATTTTACCCGCCTGGATAATGAAATATTATATCCTTGATTTATCTCCGCATAATTCCTTGGTTAAATGGCTGGTATCACAGGGACATACGGTCTTTATTGTTTCCTGGCGCAATCCACGAAGTAAAGATCGCCACTTGGGATTAGATGATTATCATCGATTGGGTGCGATGGCTGCCATTGATGCTGTCTCTAAACGCAGGCCAAAAGCAAAGATTAATTTAATGGGTTACTGCCTTGGTGGCACACTGGCAATGATTTCAGCGGCATATATGGCAATAGAGGGTGACAAGCGTTTAAACACGCTTTCTCTTTTAGCAGCACAAGGAGATTTTAGCGAAGCTGGAGAGCTCATGTTATTTATTACGGAAAGTGAAGTAAGCTTTCTTAAAAATATGATGTGGGAAAAGGGTTATCTAGACACTAAACAAATGGCAGGCTCTTTTCAAATGCTCCGCTCCTATGACCTTATCTGGTCGAAAATGGTGCATGATTACATGAGCGGTAAACAACGAGGTATGATTGATTTACTGGCGTGGAATGCCGATGCCACGCGTATGCCTTACAAAATGCACAGTGAATACCTGGAAAAGCTTTTTCTTAAAAATGATTTTGCTGCTGGACGCTTTGCCATTGAAGGAAAACATATTGTAGCTGAAAATATTCATTTGCCCACTTTTGCGGTGAGTACTGAAAAAGATCACGTCGCACCTTGGCGTTCCGTTTATAAAATTCATCTCATGATGAATAACGATATCACCTTCGTTTTAACCTCAGGTGGCCATAATGCAGGCATTGTAAGCGAGCCGGGGCATAAAGGACGCTCCTACCGTATCCGAGAACGTAAGAAAGACTCTACGTTTATTGATGCGGATCACTGGGTTGACATCGCGGAAAAAAGAAAAGGTTCATGGTGGTTAGCCTGGCATGAATGGCTGACCACACATTCTTCGGAAAAGCGTGTGAACCCACCAAAACTTGACGCTTCCTTACCATCAGCGCCGGGAACTTATGTCTTACAGAAATAGCGTCATTGCTTTTGCGGAATAAAGAGCCATTAACTTAAGAATTATTAAATCTAGGATATACTCTATAGATCACGGCTTTAACCTGTGACAAGCTTTCACTTTCTTCTCTGTCTTCACTTTCAGGAGATACTTGCGTCAAGATACGATTAACCGTTTTGTCTCGCTCTTTTTCTACTACTTCCCTAATCAGATTATCTAAACTTTCAAAAAATAGCGCCTGATTTTTTTTCTTATAGAACTCTTGATAAGCTGATGTGCGAATACCAGCAATAAATAGACGCTCTAGCGTGTCGACAAGAAGCGCATAATTATATCCCTTGACATCAATGACTCTATCAAACTTTTCTTCTCTTATCCTATCCACAATCGTTTTCAGCAAGCTATTCTTAAGCTTGGAATATTCTCCTTCATCCATCCTGATATTGTTAAAGAAGCTGTAATATTGCTTATTGGTTTTATAGTTTGGGTTAGTTTTACTGTAGAGGTTTTTTTGAAATATTGTGCGATAAAACGCTAAAAATTGTTTTTTTTCTAGAGGCTCTCTTCCATGGCCACCGCGAATATAATTGTATCCTCCTGTATTGGCTGGGAAAGGTAATTTTTTTCCATTGGGATAAATGGTTTTATGCAGCTTAGACATTTCGGCTCTACTAAGTGAAATCTGTAAATGCTTTATCACAGCTGCCTCTTGGCGAAGATAAAGTAATGAATAATTCTCTTCTTGTTTTATCAAAATAAATGCCTGTGTATTTCCTGAGGTTGCTAAAATAGCAGCAGATTTCTCCTCATCCGGTACCGAGATCATGAGTAGCAAAGCACAGGGAGAAAATAGCGCCAGCTCTCTTTCGACTAACCGTTGGTTTATCTTCTTCTCTTCTTCTAATAACTCTACCTTCACTGAATTACAGGTAAGAAGAGTAATACGATTGATATTGGGATACTCCTTTAGAAGTTCGATAATCTCTAGATAATGGAGACCGCCTATCCTTCTTTCTGTTTCGAACATAGGATCATGACCTAATAAAACCAAATTAATCGTTTTATTATTACGCAGCCTATCAAGACAGGCTCGAACATAAGGGGCATCGACATGAACAGTTTTATTAGCGCGTTTGTTCGCGTTGGCGTACACTAAATAGGAATCATGGATCTCTGCATCAATATAAAATGCCTCTGGTTTTGTGACAACAACATGTTCCCAAGTAGTGATAGTCTGCAAAATGGTTTGCTCATACCCTCTATACGCAGAGAGTAGAGAAAAAGACTGAAAATCATTGGCTAAGATTTTGTCTGGCCCAATTTTTTCTATAACCGTTTTGCGTAATCGAGGTGGTAAATTACCAAGAGCCATACTGTAATGGCGCACTAGTTCAGTACAGACTTCAAGTCGTAATTCCTCAGGAATATATTCAAGTAACCCTATCTTTTTTTTCAAAGCAGTAAAACAAATCTCTTTGTTAAGAATTTTTTGCGGCATCCTCGAGAGTAAGTCCGGATCCTGTTCAATAGCAATGATACATAGCCTCTGCATGTCAAACGGCTCAGGAAACGGCAACTCTTTAGACAACCACGCTTTTTTTAAAGCTTCCAAAATCACTGGGTCTTCTCTGCGTTGTTCTGGAAGATAAAAAAAAGCACGCCAATTTTTTTCTATACCGGTGAGATAAACAGTGTGAAAAGCGTCATCGTCAGGCACCATATCCATACTTTGCCAATGCTTTCTCACACCACTCAAACAAATAGCGGGTGTTCGTAAACAAGGAGGAACAAACTCCAGATCGTCTATTGTATTTGCTACCACCTCTATGAGTTTGGGCGTGACATATTGGGGGGCAATGTCCTGGATGTAATCAGAAGATTGCTCTAAACAAGCAATGATTATGTCATCATTTAATAAATCTTCAGGAACTTGATAAATAATTGACCATTTAAGCTGTACCGCCAAAAGACATAGTTGCTGTTTCTGCATTACACTCAAAGACTCTAGACTAATAAACGCCTTTAGAACTTTGGGATTTCCACGAATTGCTGTTGCAGCAGAATCATACTCTATTGTTAAATGTTCTTTAGGCGTACTCATGACAATCTTAAGGGAACAGCGCTTAATATTAACTATAGAACAGGAAGCTTACTGCTTTCTTTAGTCATGCAGAAATGGCGTCGCAGGTTATTATTGAAAGGCGGCCCGAGGGAATTGCCACGGCACTGATAGCTTGTTACTGCAATTGAAAAAATAGCCAGAAATGGCTTCTGGCTACTTAGAGATTAATCAAGGTTAATGGTATAGGAATAAGAATTAAAGCCGTCGTAAGTGATACCTTTGTAGCTCATACCACTGCATGATGCAGTCACAGAGGGATGCATCATATAAGGACCGTCTTTAATATCCAATACACACCAGTTAAATGCATCGTAGGCAACAGTGACGTGGGCATAACCCTCTCTGCACTGATGAGTATCTCTGATTTCAAAACTTCTAGGGCCGATGACTTGCAGATAGATATCTGGAGTATTATTAGCACTGACAATAAAAATACCTGGATGCGTCTTGTCATCCAGATGAAAATAATCCCGATAACCGCAGAGCGTTTCCCTTGCATGAGCACTCATTATGAATAAGCTTGCTAACAAAAATAAAACTATTTTTTTCATGGGTTTATTCTTTCCTTAAGTGAGAAGAAATTGGATTATAGGGAAATGAAGTTGATGAAACAACTGGCAATTGAACAATACTAATGAAATTTGTTCAGATGGCACAGGTTTTGGTACTAAAATGATAGAATTACTCTATTAAAATTTTAAAAAACTTCTAAAAAAACCTTCCTTTTTAGGTTTTTCTATTCCAAGCGATTGTAATCCTTGAAGAATAGCATCATAAGGTCCTTTTTTCTTAAGTGTGGATTTTTTTAATTGCTGATTCACTCTCTCTATTTCTTCTATAGAGCCTGACAGATCTATAACCTGCTTATCGTCATGCATCTCAATTTCACGGCTTTTTTCTGCAGCACTTGCGCTCGAAAACTTATGCAGTAATTCCTGTTTTTCTTCAATAGTCTTAAAAAACTGCATATTTTTTGTCAGAATGATAGTATCGCCGTTAATGCAAGCAATGGCATTATAACCCTCTGGAAAATTAATGCGCAGAATATTGCTCTTTTTTAGCTCCACTGCTAAACCGCCTGCAATAATGGGCGCCTTAGCCATGCTTCTTGCTACCTTAGGATTTTGCATCACTGCGATAAAATCGGCACCGCCACCTTCTTCAATACTCTTTAAAAATTTACCTATTCCACCCTCTCTATCAACGCCAGACCCATCCGCATGATTAAGCACAAATTGCTTATCATTTTTTCGCTGACCCACTATTGGATTGCATGGACCAAAGCTCATTGAAAAAACATTCTTGCCAGTACGAGTACCTGTTATTTCCACCTCATTGGCCCGATCACCATTTAAACGAAGGTAACGAATGACTGTCGCTAATGTATTTTTATTATTGTCAGCAGGATTTACTTTACCACTCTCGGTAGGGTGTAATTCTTTCATCTTTTCCAGACTGTAGCCACACGATAATTCCACAGGATAAGGGGAAATTAATTTCCCTTTTTCGATAAAATAAGCTTTTCTATCACGTTGCGTGCCAACGAGCACAATGGCATTTTGTTCGCTGTTTTCAATATTTTCTAGTTTGGCAGATAAATTTTCATCATTATCCAACAAATATAAAACATAATCAGGGGTAATCAGCTCTTGTTGTACTAATAGTGTGGGTACATACAGTATTGGCTTGTGGCTATCCGTTAGCAATAACTTACCTTCGCTATCACAACAATCGATGTGTTCAGTTGTTGTCGAAGAGAGAACGACTAGAGGAGGTAGTTGATCAGGTTTCACGATATTTCTCTATTCGAACAGATTGCTTAATAAAGTATATACTAGAACAATATATTAACAAATATTTGCAAGTATGATTAACAACAATAACTAACTCGGGCAATTTTTCTCTGAACTATAATAAAATTACCAGCAATTCATTGGATGAGCGCTATGAATAAATGTAAATTAAGTCCAGTTGCTCTCGGGCTGAGTTTAGGCATTATTTGGGGCATTTCTGTACTTATTCTGGGATTAATTGCGACTTACCATGCTTATGGAAAACCATTTGTTGCCGCGTTAGGCACATTATATATTGGCTATGAGCCCACTATCTTAGGTAGCTTTCTAGGTGGCCTGATTGCATTCATTGACTCCTTTATCTGTGGTTTGCTCATCGCCTGGCTTTATAATCTCTTTGCCTGCTGCGGTTGTCGCAACAAAGAAAGAATAGACTAGAACCTGGTCTTGCAGAGATTAAAAATGTCGAAGTCCTGTGAATGAAGCGCTTTGCGTTTCACTTTCAATAAAGTTGAAGGCTGTCTTGAATTCTTCAGTTTTAAGATAATTTTTTGTTTTCTCATAACTGCGGGTTGCCAACTCCATGTAAGCTTCTGGAGCACAGGCATTGGCATTGTTGGCTATTTGGGTCCAGGACCAAATGGTATACCACCAGCCAATCACCGGCTTGTATAAATATAACCAAGAAAGAACGGTTTCATTACACTGTCCGAAATAGCTCTCGACAAACAGCTCAGTATGTTGAGGCGATAAATCTGCATCCCAAAAGAGATAAGCAATATCACAGGCACGATCATTGTTAGCAGAAAGTTCGAAGTCGAGTAATTTTACCCACTTTTCCTGTGTCTCTGGATTTTCAGACACTAAGAAATTGGAGGCAGTGACATCATTATGACAAGGAGAGAGAGGAATAGTATAGTTATTGGTGAGCGTTTGAATTTGCTCCATCACGGTTTCGACTGATTCAACATCCATCGGCAGCAACTTAGCGTGTTTATTTTTTAATACCGCCATTAATTCCTTATTGCGCCTAAATAGATTCACTTCATTCGGGAATGGCGTTGAATTGTGCAAACTTTTTAATACGGCAGCCACTGCTTTTAATATTAATGGATTTGTTTTTAATTCTTCTTCAAGCGTGCGATTATTATTAAGATAGCGGGTTAACTGTAAACCATCATGAGGATCAAAAAAATCTATTGCCACATTAATGTGCAAGTTTGCTGCTTGTCTAGCATTGTTCGCCTCTATTTTTCTATCGACAAAAACAGTTGAACCCTCACCAGGAACCCGCAATACCCAACGATTTTTTTTACGCAATCGTATTTTAAAAGTACAATTAGTCATGCCTCCTGATAAGGGATAAATTCCTAATTGCCCAAGATCATAAGGCTCCAGAAGCGGGATACGTTTAATAGAAGGCATGAGTGCCATGTGACTTTTTGTTTTCTTAATCAATTCCTTCCAGGTTTGGCTAACTAACATCAATCGATCCAGATTATTTGGTTCAATGAAACTTAAGATGTGAATGCAAATTCGTTCAGGAAGCTTAAGGGTTTTAAAAGACTCAGTCGATGTTGTTCCAAAAAAGTTTATCTTCATCCCTCTCTCCTTTAACTTATAGTATTTCGATAGCATCCTGCTACTTTCTAGGGATGGCTACAAAACTAATGTGAAACGGTTATTCCCTTTATCGTGTTATTTTGCAAGAGTAACTTTAAAATAAAGCCGTACAAAGGTAAAAAAGAAACCATACTTATTAATAATTTAAAAACTA
This sequence comes from Legionella clemsonensis, assembly GCF_002240035.1. Lineage (NCBI taxonomy): Bacteria > Pseudomonadati > Pseudomonadota > Gammaproteobacteria > Legionellales > Legionellaceae > Legionella > Legionella clemsonensis. Next base: position 3,194,416 of record NZ_CP016397.1, read on the forward strand.
AATCGACCGTAGCAATCTCCACCCAGTGTGTGCTTAGAAAACTATTTGTGCTGTGGAAAAAAGCGACATAAAAGAAGCAATAAGTATCAAAAAAATTACCAAAAATGTTAGCGATGCTTGGTGCCACCCACCATTTTGGTTGCACTCTGAATTTTTGAAAAACTGCTATATCTAGTAATTGACCCAGCACATAAGCTAGAAAACTTGCAAAAGCAATGCGTAGAACCATCGGATTATAGGACAACAAAGGATTTTGTGCATCAATATTCGCGATCAAATAGGAACAAACAAGCCCAGGTACCATTGCATAATAAACAATTTTTCTGGCCATCTTTTGCCCCAATAGCCGAGTCGTTAAATCAGTCAAAATAAAAATCAAAGGATAGCTAAATGCTCCCCAGGTTGTCTTAAATCCCACCAGGGCGAAAGGATATTGAACCAGTGTATTGGATAAAGCAATGATGGCAATGTGAGCTAACGTTAAATAAGTTCTTTTTCCTGAAATTAACACAAAGACACCTGAATTTATCACTTAACTTATCAGCAGAGATGACATTTCAAATATACCATCAAATGCCTCAAATAGCTCCTGAACATAGCAAAAAGCCATGAATGCCATCTCGCGCAGGAGTAGGAAAGAAGATGGCTTTATTTCATCATACTGCTCTTCCAACTGTAGCTCTTCTATCTGCTGGGCAATATATTGTTGTAACGCCTCTACCATGGGCAAACGACGACTAACTTCCTGACGCTCATCTTTCCAGACTTCAATGGCTATCATTAATTCCTCAAGACCTTTACGTCTGTCCAGGACAATGCTGTTAGAAAACCATTTAATAGCACTATCTAGTTCTTTGGTTGCAGCAGAGCGTCTTGAAAGCCATCCCAGATTACTCATATTTTTCCACCAACGATACAAGTGCTGATCGGAGATTTCAATTCCTCCATAGGGATTTTTGGTCTTTGATGGTAGAGTGACTCTTATATCGTTACCAAGCTGGCTTTCAAGCCAAGTAGTAAGAACTTCCACTTGTATCGCACGCTGACTTTCCTGTTGCTTTATAGCGTGCATATGCTTCCAATTACAGGCTTGCAGATAAAGTTTATGCAAAGCTTTGCGTCGATATTCAGTGCGTTCAGCCTGATAATCTTCAATCAGCTTGGATAATTTGGCTATACTCGCGTCCAATTGTTTAGTTTGATGGGAGTATAAAAAGCCAACGGTATTTTTATCGCGAACTTTTTGCCACCATGCTTGCAAATCCGGTTTTGTCTTCAAAAGAACATATAATGCTGCAAAATCGCGGTCAGGAGCTTTAGCTTTAAAAAAACACATGGTAGGCAATTGTTGTAAATGTCGATCAAATATAACACAATTACCGGTGTGATTACAATTTTTAACTGTTGTGTTACAAAAATAAGACCCAAAAGCGAAGGTAATTTAAGAATAAGCCAATTACTGGAAGCAGAACGCGCAGGAAATTAGTATAGTTACTTTTACCTTCTGAGAAGTCTAGTAGCCAAAGAAAATGAAAATTCAAATCTGAGAGAAATACAGAAGGATTGCCCTGCATGGGGTCCTCATCTTATGATTAATAATTCAATAATGTAATAGAGGGACTCTATGCCTGAGATTATTACCAAATATCCCCAAACCGTCATAAAGGTACTAAAAGGAGCAAACATCCCATGTGGTAGCGGTAATAAACAAGTCATTTTACGCGGCTGCCCACAAGACCGTTTTTGCTCACTTCCAACTGGTGAACTTTGTATCTATGGCATGAATGATATTTCCAAAATGAAACAAATTCATCGAATTGACCTTTTTAAGAGTATTGATGTCATCATTCCCTTAATTGGATTATTAATTATGGCCTTTGCCTTAGGTGTGCTTGCTGGAGTAAACGTGGGTCACGCTAAGAAAACCTCCTCTAAAAGCACCTCTTAGTTGCTAGTTGTGCAGTCTCAGGAAGTGGCAAACTTTTATTCTTGGCCATCTCTAAAAATTCGGTAACGCTTGCAGGCAGAGCCCAGAAGTGGATGGGATTACGCTTCATGTGGCAAATAGCCAAAACATCCTGCATAAATTCAGGCAGTTCTTTATCTTTTGTTTCTTCTTGAAGCAATTGATCCTGTACCTGATAAAACCTTGTTATTTTCTGAGAACCTAAACCTGAGGTTCTTCGATTGGCACCCTTTTCAATGTTACTGATGAGCGTCGCAATAATAAAATATAATTCTATTTTTTGCCTGATCTTGTTTTCGTCAGGTAGTGCTTGCAAAATAACTTTTATTTGTTCTGGATCATCTTTCACCAGAGATAAAAGAGTCTGCCCCCGTTGATTTCTTTCTCTAATGGCTTGCAAACGTTTTGACTCAGGAATAGCCTCTAAAAGTCTGGGTAAAACTTGTTCATCAACAGCTGCCTGATGAAGAGCAGTATTACCATACAGATCTTTTTGCATAATCACCTTGAAAGCATGCTCTTTGGATAAGTAATTTATAAGAATTAGCATTGACTGAGTGTAAGGCCATGCAGCTTGTAATAAAGGAGTTCCCCTGTAATCTACTTCTGTACACAGCTTAATATAATCATTAGCAGGCAGCTCCTGTATTACAACTTCTAGCGAGTCAGGGAATTCAAGTAGGGATTTTAAAATATTTTCTTCTTTGATTTTAAATTGGGTGAGAACTACCAAGCGTTGATTAGCTTCAATGCTTTTTAATAGTTGTCGCAGCATATTTTGGTAGGTTAAATACACTCCAACATTAAATACGTTTTCCAACCCCAGCCTTTTCCTGTTTATAAAAAGAGCGTTCTCTAAGGCCCTATGTTGTTCGTCATCGAGTAGATTCTGTAGTGCAATGGCTAATTCCAGTGGGGGAAAATTGGAAAACTGTACTTCTTGCAACAGCGTTACATAGAGAGTGGGGGAGCAGGTTAATAACATCGTTATCCAATCGCCCACAGTATCAATTTCTATACCCCCCAAAATTTGACTCAGATAATAATCGGGTAAGCTTCCATTTGATTCATCATTTCGCATCGTCATCAAACTGGTGTTAGTGGATTGTTTCTCTAAAGCTTTTCTTTCTTCAGATGAGAGATAGGGGTAACTATCTAATATTTCCGTATTAGCAGGATTTTTTAAGATATCCTCCAAATACTCTGAGGTTAATTCCACACATTCTCCCGCATATAAATCATCCACGATATCCGCCAGTGTTTTCCCATAGGGTGTTGCTGCGGCAAGCAAGGTGGATTTAAAAATGGCAGGAAGTGCTTCCATATAACCCAAAAAATCTTTATAAAATGCCTGATTAGCTGCTGCTGTTGCATAGGTTGCTCCCGTAATCATTTCGCCGCCCGAAACAAAATTCTTCACCAAGGTAGAAATAGCTTCTCTTGGCGTTTTTCCTGCTCTGTCCAGCAACTGCAGTTGTTGGTGCAAAGTAGTTAAGGCATTATTGTGGCGATAAAGATCAGTAACCATCTCTGGGTAGCTTTTTTTTAGGGTTTGATAAAACATCTGATGCAGGGAAAAACTTAAATTGGCTATTTGCCTCACATCGAAAAGACATGACTTATAAACCACAAAATGGGTTAATTCACTAACATTACCGATTGTTGTTAGCTCAGGAAGCGGATGCTGGCATAACCGCATCCTTATATCTTGCATTTTTGGCTTCTTTACGGCGTTTTCAAAATAAAATTCAAGCTCAATAAATGTCGTGATTTCTGGTTGAAGAATGGAAAGCATCTTTCCAAGGGTTTGACTCTCTCCAAAGAGTACTTGCGTGATATTCCAGTAGAGTTGATTGCAAAATCCGCCAGGATCTGCAACTAAACTTAAACTCGATCCTGCATTACGAGCCGCTCGCTTACCAGATTGCGCTTTAAAATTGGTGGAAAAATTTTGCCTGTCTTTTGTCAAAAAGTCGCTTAGTATTTCCACTTCCTGGGCGAGTTCCATGGCAATAACATAGTCTTTAATAGTCGAAGGCTCAAGCACCATGGTAAAATTTTTTTGAATGAGAGTTTTTGCTTTAGCAAGTAAATCTGTAACCTGATCAGTCATATTTCTTTTAATACAAAAAAAGGATGTTAAATAAGAAACCAAAAATTGCAAACAATGGCTTTGAATAAACTAGACAGTACATTTATTCTACATTTTTAGCAAGCGAATTTTGATGATCACATGGCCTCGCACGAAACCAGGTTAACGCAATTAGTGTTGCGCTATCCACTATTTTCATTTCATCCATGAGCTCATAGACTTTATTGCGCTTCATCATTGTAGTTTTAATTTCCTCACCCTCCAGTCCATAGATTCCAGTTTGCGGTATTTCAACCACCTCAGCGTAGTAAAGATGACATTTCTCAGTCATAATACCCGGGCTTTTGTAGGCTGCTGCAATCTTAATCAGATTATTAATCGTAAGTCCTGTCTCCTCATGAATTTCTTTCTTTGCTGTTTCTTCGGGATTACTATTTTTATCGATAATGCCTGAAACACATTCCAGAATGAAAGGATTATCTTTATCCGGGTTTAAATATACTCCGAGACGAAACTCCTGACACAACAGAAAGCTATCTGCAGCAGGTACATAAAGAAGCACAAGAATCGAGTCTGCACCAGATATCAGCTCACGATTCTGCATCTTAATTGCTTCTTTTGCTGTATCTAGACTTGGAATTTCAAAATTATATTTGGTAACATTCAAAAAACCTTTATGACAGATCTCTTTTGAGAGACATTTAATTTTTTGAGTCATTTTTCTTTCATTTGTCGGACATTCAACATAGATTAGCTGAATTTCCGCAAAAAAACATCGACCGAAATTTTTAAGCTAATTCTATGGACAAGCTAAATCACTTATTTATGGCTGCTATTTGCGGATTTTTACTGTGGTTTTTGAACTTATTTATCATGAGTCCACTGATTAACCTAGGGCTTAATTGCTTGTTAATAGTGATGCTCGTTATTTATCTCATGCAATTTTTAGGTGTGGTAAGACGAGTACTTCCGGTTATCAGGCTATTTTAGTGTCACAGGCAATAATTTACTTCCCTATTCCATTGCTCTTCCCCTTATAATAATACTGTATATGTACTATTTGAACAATGATTTGACATTTTGTTTTTTGTCTTTATCATAGTCAAATTGAACAATAATAAAAATTCCTGACAATGATGTTCCTCATTAACCGTTATTTTAGGAAATATTATGCGAACTTTACACGTTTTTGATTTTGATGAGACAATTACTCTACATCATACCGCCCAAAATCCTTCGTCCTATGAACCTGAGACAAATACCAAAGAAGGCTTAAAAGGACATTTTTTTCATAATAATGAATCGCTATTTGCCGTAGCAACCTTTCATTCACAACCTGACTATGTTTTAACTTATATACTACCACTCCTGGGAAAAACAAAAGAAGATATTACTAAGGAAGAAGTGGTAACGGGTACCCATCATCAGCTAATGAAAGTTTACTTGAAAGACTGCGAATATCCCATAATCATAGGAACTCCAAGACTGGATAATTATAAAACTCATCTTATAGCCCTTGCACGCTATGGAAAAAATGACTTACTTGATGCAATAGAAGCTAATTTGCCTCCTTGTCATGAGAAACATTACTATGACGATAAAGAACCCTTTTATAATCTAGCAGCCTGTAAAGCGGAATTTCACCGCTATCACGCTAATGCGGCCAGTCCTACTTTAAAACCCTTTATTCACGAAAAGGCGCCTGATGCTCTTTATAGTCTAAGGGCGATGGTTAATGCTCATTTGGCAGACCTTACCAAGCAAGTAAGCAGTCCCAGTCAACCTGGTTCCTTGGTACATTTATCGATATTTGCTCCTACTGCAGACAGTGTTAACACGAGTGAATCTTCTTTAAAAGACACCATAGCAGCACTTACTGATCTTTTGGGTTTTATTGAGTATAAAGCATTGCAATCAAAGACACTCGATGTATTGACAGAAAGTTCCTTTAAAGAAATTCTTGCCTATTGGGAAATAAAAACCGAAAAACAGCTCGCTCCTTTTATTGCTGAAATTCTTCATCAACGTGAAGAAGCAGCCCAGTTTGAAAGCACTTTAGACTATGAGAGCGATGATAATAATGCGCCTGGAGTCTTTAACTAATTACTCACTTCGCAAAGAAATAATCGGCTCCAATTTTGCCGCTCGTCTTGCAGGATAGAATCCAAAAAAAATACCTGTTGCCACGGAAACGGCAAACCCTGCAAGCGGTGGCATCCACAAGAAGGTGAAGGGCCAATGACTAAAATAGGCCACTATCCAGGTAAAAACCAATCCAAGAAGCACACCCAATAGACCACCAAAGAAAGACAGCAAAACTGACTCAACCAGAAAAAGGCGTTGAATTTCCCCATTTCTTGCTCCTACTGCTTTACGAATACCTATTTCTTTTCTTCTTTCGCTCACGGATACTAACATGACATTCATTACACCAATCCCACCTACCAATAAGGAAATGCCACCAATAACGGCAAGTAACAAGGTAAAAATACGTCCTTGACTTTCCATGCTCGCAATAATTTGTTTGGCGCTGCGTGAAAATAAGCTAAGCTTAGGCGTTTGTGCATGAACAAGTTGCTTAACTTGCTCAATGATGTCATCAATCGCACTATCTTCCTCAAGTTGCAAGACCACATTATTAATTTTACTGTCCTTGCTGACCAAAGAGACTCCTGCAATGGGAATAATGACTGCTTGATTAATATCTTCATTAAAAAAAGCATTTTCTTTCCAAGGTTTTGCCACCCCTATAATGGTGTACAAAGTCTGGCCGATACGTAATTGCTTGCCAACAGGATCATCCAGACTTATTTCTTGAAATTGACGCGCAAGACCTGCGCCGATTACACAAAAATGCTCAAACGATTCAACGAAGGAAACGAAATGTCCTCGTTCCAATTCCACATGAATAATCTTTGCCAGCGATTCATCGGCACCAATAACTGCTCCTTGCAAAGTCTTTCCTTCGAAACTCATAGGTTGATAAGTCGTGGTGTAGGGTGCTATTTGTTTTACTGCCGGAATGCGTTCAGGGATAGTTCGCCAGAAATCAAGCGGTAATTGCTCTTCACCACCGCTTGTTTTTCCAGGCGTTTGTTGAAAAATAGAAACGGCTAATAAATCAGTCCCTAAGGCTTTAAATTCTTCCAGTGCTTTTTCTGTCGCCAACTGACCGCAACTAATTAAAGCAACGACAGCTGCGGTTCCCACAAGAATTCCCAACACCGCAAGTAAAGAACGAAGCTTGGCAGCCGTAAGGTTTATCAAAGCCTGTTGAAAATGACGAAACAGCTTCATTGCGATTTCTCCGCAATGATTTCACCGTCAGCCAGAGTAATTTGCCGCCTGCATTGTGCTGCGATTTGCTCATCATGGGTAATCATAATAATGGTGCGCCCTTCATGATGTAAATTTAAAAATAAATTCATCACTTCAGTGCCCGTGCGAGAATCCAAAGCCCCAGTGGGTTCATCTGCCAGGATAATTTGTGGGTCTCCCACCAAAGCACGAGCGATAGCCACACGTTGCTGCTGTCCACCAGACAATTGGGTGGGACGATGACTGGCAAAATCTGCCATGCCAACGCGTTCTAAAGCATCTCTTACCCGCTCTTTAATAGCTACAGGCTGCATAGCACGATAAGTTAAGGGTAAAGCTACATTTTGTTCGGCGTTAAAACGGGGCAATAAATTAAACTGCTGAAATACAAAACCGATGTTTTCATTGCGAAGCTGAGCCAGTTCATCTTCACCCAGCTCAGCAATATTACGCTCATGCAAAAAATAAGTACCGCTATCTGCTTTATCAAGCAAGCCCACAATGTTCATCAATGTTGATTTACCGGAGCCCGAAGCACCAACAATCGCCAGCAATTCACCGTCCTTAACCTCTAACGAAACTTTTTTAAAACCCTGGAAGGCACGCCTCCCACCTGGTAAGTTTTAGTGATATTTTGCAGACGAATGAGTGGAGAGTTAGTCATAAGCTACGACATCCCCTGGCTTTAAGCCTGAAGCAATAATAACTTTATCGGCCATGGCAGCACCCGTGGAAACAACGCGAGTACTGATGGAGCCATTATTCATTTTTACTTTAACAATGCTATTTCCCTTCTCTTGCTTTACCGCCGCAATCGGCACGAGCAATTGGTTTTGCGAATCAATATCAATGGCAATAGACGCACTCATGCCTACTTTAATCCAGCTACGCTGAGCTTCGGTTAAATTTTTAACCTCAACCACGGCGTTAAAAGAGGGTAGTGCCCCATTGCCACTATTAGTCGCCTGGGCATTAACGGCTACTATTTCGCCTTTGAGCACTTGTTTCCCCAGGGCGACTCCAGTAATGGCAGCAGACATGCCCGTATGGATTTTATCTATATCAACTTCAGGAATATCGATTTCAACACTTACGCCCGTCAAATCGCCAACAAGTGCAATGACCTGATTGGATTTAACCGCCGCACCGACATTTAACTTGCCCGATTTATCCTCACTTGATTTTGGGGGATACAATAATACACCTGCAGTCGGCGCTTTAAGTCGAATCAAATGATGATTCGTCGTTAGCGCCTGTCTCACTTTATCAAATTCAGCAATAGTTAACGAGGACAGCGTTTTGGCAGAATCATCATCCATCTTCTCAAGCATCTCCGTCAGTTTGCGGCTGGCTTGCATTAAACTCATTTGTGTTGTTGCCAGACTTGATTTTTCACTAATATAATTATTTTTTGACAATAAACCGGCATCCCACAATTCTTGAGTACCGGTAAATTTAGCTTTGGCAATGGTGTAATTGTCTTTTGCTTTCAAATAATCCGTAAGCGTTTCATTATATTGCCGTTGTAATTCACTGGAGTTTAAGGTCATTACTACATCACCTTTTTTTACTAATTGACCATAGTGGTAATGCATGGTCTCAACGACAGCATCCATAGGGCTGGTGATTGCGCTTTCGTGTAGTGGTGCAATTGTCCCGGTAAAAAACAGCGTTTTATGGACAGGCTCAGGCTTGACTATATAAGTTTGCAGAGTTTTGGGGGGAGATTCTTTATTACCACAAGCAACAAGAAGAGCAGCCAAGAGGATATTAATTAGCATTATTAATTTTGTGTTCATTTGCCATACCTAAGGTTAATTTGCCAATAATCAAGCGTGGTCCCTAACAAGCGTTGCAATGCCGACAGTTGATTAAGATAAGCGATTTTTGCACTGATTAAGTTAGCCTGCGCCTGGATTAACTGATTTTGGGTATTGTTGACGTCAAGTGCTGTGGCAATACCAGCAGCCAATTTCTTCTTTTCTAATTCATACGATTGCGCCGCCAATCTAACCTGCTTTTTCGCCAACTCATAGCGTTTTGCCAAGCTTTTAATATTATTAACAATATTTGTCACATTAGTTTCCAACGCCCGTTTTACCGCAATCAAATTAAGTCGGTCTTTTTCCAAAGCCACTTTTGCCGTAATTAATTGATTGCGACGCCCAATATCATTAATCGGAATAGTCAACGTCACCTGTGCCGATTCGGTTAAATTATGTCCATTATAAATATTCCGCAAACCACCGTTACCATCCACATCGCTAACTCGTCCACTTTGCACATTGGCACCCACATCGAGTTGCCATAATTGTTGATTTTTTGCCACTTTATAAGCTCTTTCATCAGCACGCACGAGCATTTTTTGTGCAAGATACTGGGCATTATGATTTAAAGCAACTTCTATAGATCCTTTTAAGTCCGGGATTATTAGTTGATCCAAAGCCACATCACTGGGAACCGATAGACGCATTTGCGGATCAAGACCTATCGTTTGCAGAAGATCCTGCGCTGCCGTTTTAAAATCATTCTCAGCCTGCTCTACCATAAGCTTTAGAGATTCAATTTGGTAAGATTGCTGAATATTACCGGTCGGCTCCAATTGACCTGCTGCAATCTTTTTCTCATTAATTTTGTAAGTCTTGCGTGCCTCTTTTAATTGCAAGCGCTGATTTTCCAGATTATTACCGCTTAAAATTAAGGCACGATAGGCGATGATAACCTGCGTGATTTGGTCAATTGTCGCTTGTTGTAAGTTCAGTTTGTTTAACCATTCATTATCAATGGCATTGCGTAAATTACTTTCATTCACCTCTCTGCCAAAACCCCGTAAAAGCGGTTGGGTAAAAGAAAAATTAAGTACTGGCGTGTAACTGTTATAATTCGACACATTATTATCCAGGTCTAAAGACAGTTGCCCACCTGTTTTAGTTTTTAAACTGAACTCAGGGGTTGCCAAGGCACTGCTATTGTTGGTGCTGCCGACACCACTAAAGTGCGTTCGTTGTGCGACTGCTGAGCCTGCAAGCGCATATTGCAGTTCAAACTCATTATGGGCAAGACGTAATTGATAGCGCTGAATAATGCGATCCAATTCTGCATTTTGAATATTGGGGTTATAGCGCAAGGCAAGGAGAATGGCTTCTCGTAAGGTTAATCGTTGCGGCTTTTTATGGCGTACCTCAGGGGCTGTAGGTAACTCCACCCAATGATGAAGTAAATATTCTGGATTGATAATGGCTTGCTGCAGTCGAGCTTCAGCGTCCGCAACGCGGTCTGCTTCTTCTTTGGGTGCATTAGTAAACGCATAAAGAGAGGTTGCCGGTGCAGAAACAAGCGTTGCAGAAAATACGGGTTGAGTGAAAACAATAGCGAGGAGAACATTAACTCGCCATTTCATTCGCGCTGACACCAAAGCCTAACCTTGTAAATCTTCATGTTTAAAATTAAACCATATATTCGGTCGAGACAGAAGAGATTTGCTGAGTTTATCAGAAATCTGCAAGTCTGTGGCATGAAAGATATTAGGTAGTATGACTTACTGCATCGATACTACCTGATTAAACAAACTATGCTGAAGGTGTTATACGAGCACAACGCACATTAAGCGTAGTATTCTTGGCCGTAGAAATCTCTACACCATTGGCAAAATTTAAAGGAAGGGCATTGGTTATAGGATCTCCAACGTCCTCAGTAGAACTCCAATAATTGGTGTTGGTAAAATCACCAAAACCTAACAAATGCACGTTGGTGTAGATGAATATTAATTCCTCAATGGCAGGCAAATACCAATCATTAAAGGTATTTAAAACTAAATTATTACACTCAACTGCGGCACCGTTAGCTGATGCTCCAGCGATTAATGTCGTATTAGTCGCACCATCAGTATCACTGGTTGCTCCTGTAGCAACGCTGGCACCCCAAATATTAGGCGCTAAATCCTCTTCGGCCACAATATAGATATTACCGCCACCATCAATATCATAAACTAATCCCCCATCGGTAAAAAATGCCAAACCAAAGGTGGTCGTAGCCGTATTATCACCGCGAACAGCAATACCTATTTGTGGTTGAGCAACAAAAAAGTTTGAACTAAAAGCCAAGGTACAAGATGTACCAGGGGCAATTGTCACACAATCAGAACTGTCCTGAACCACATTTCCTCCCCAGGCAGCAGGTAACTCTGCCGAAACTTGCGTGGCAGTGAATAGTGTTGACGTATTGGTTACCGTTACCAAGGTTTGCGGACTGGTTCCATCCACTGTAATGATTGCCCTCAAAGGAGACACTACCAGCACAGGTTGAGCAGCAACCGTGATGCTAAGTAATTCCGTATTGGTATTTGTTCCCCTGATTGCTACCTGCGTTGTCTCTTGCACAGTCCCTGTAAATTCAATGGTGCAATTTGCTCCTACTGCGAGACTGGCAGGACAAGTTGAGTTAGTTACGGTGATTGAGCTACCAGCAGGAATACTGGCAGCCACATTGAGCGCTGGCAATCCGGCAAGATTAGTTACTGTAACACTGCCTGTGCTATTAACAGCAAAGGTAAGTGAAGTGGGTGAGATCCTAATCAAAGATGCCGTCACAACTACCGATACATTCACCGCATTGGTATTTGAACCTTGAATTCTGACAGTAGTGGTTGTAGGTATTGCTGAAGTAAACGTAATTTGACAGCTGACTCCGGGAGCTAAATTTACCGGACAAGTAGAGCTTTGCACACGAAGTGGGCTGGTGGAGGGAATCTGTGCCATTACATTTGCAGCAGCCCTTGTTGATGCCGCACTATTTGTCACTGTCACCGAAGCGGAGCCATTTTGCGCAAATCTTAGGATTCCAGGATTTACCGAAATAATTGCACTTGGTGTAGGAATAATGGTTACATTTAGCAGCTCAGCTGAACGTGGCTGTGAGCATAAAAACCGATCAGGCTCATTCGTGCTTCCTTTCGTTTTACAAATGATAGGCCCGCCGTGCACACCGGCACCCATCGCACTGCCAACGAGCCGCAAATTTAATAAACAAGAACCGCCAGGTGCTAAAGTAAACACGGATGAACAACCACTTGACATTACCTGAACACCAGGAATGGGAACCAGCGTTAATCGTCTGGTTATCGTTGTATTATTGGTGATACTGTATTGCGCAAAGCCAATTCCACTATTGATTAACTCCAGCGGCGCTCTAACCTTTACTTCGACAGAAAATTTTGGTTGTGGTGTACCCGCTTGCCCGCCAACAGCCAAAAACAGCAAAGCAACGCCTAAAAGAAAACGATTGAAAATCCTTTTCATAAATTATCCTTAGCAAAAATAACTTAAGCTCAACTGAAACTGCTGCGTATACAGGTGGTTAATCCCATAACTAGAGCCTGGAATTTGACCTGGAGCCAGACCGAACTCAACCTTCCCCCAATCAGCAAATTCATAGCCTAAGCCAATGCGCCAATTTTCAGCAAAAGCCCACTCTATTCCGGCACCCGCCGTATAAGTAAACGTGGACGTGTTGGCATCAGTAAATGCTGGTGCGGGAACTTCTTGAAAAATTTTAGGTGTAATTGTGAAGTTAGTCGCGCGATTGTAGCCATAGCCTAAACTGCCACTCAGATAAGGCATAAAACTATAGCCCAAATTGCCTACCAGCTTTGCCTTGGCCGCCACGTGGAAATGGCGTACTTTATAGCTGTAACTATAATTATCGAAATTTGGATCAGCATCTTCCCAAATACTACCTTTCAAAGTTGCTTGTGAGCTGCCTGCAATAGCCAAACCCAATTGCCCCTGAACGCTGGAATTGGAAGCCGTATTCCAGCCAATAAATAATTCCGCCATCCCTAAGGTTTTATCATCGCTATCTGCTGTGTAAGTTTTTACTACATCAGGCTCTACAGTAATCGTCTGATCATCTTCGCCAGTAATCCATGCTGGTCCACCGCTTAAAGTTACCACCAGGGGCCACACGGAATAATCATCCCCTCCCATACCTCCTGCTAAAACAGAAGAAGAAAAAAAACAAAGAGCGACTATTTGCAATTTCATTTTGCTCATATTCCATCCTGATTGAGTTATAGCAACATTGTTAGCACCAGTGGTTATACCTTATTTAATAAAATTTATCTATCCGCTTTTTTCCTACTTAGGGCTCTATCGCTTTGCCTGCAGCATGTCTGATAAAGAATTTTTTTAAAGGCACAAAGTGATTACAAAGCTGTAAACCAAATCCGCGAAGCGCTACAACAGGTGTTAAAGGATTGGCAAATAACGCCTTTAATCCCTCCATTAAAGCAATAATTTGCCATACTGCCGATTTTCGCTCACGTTGATAAGCCTCTAGCGCTTTTTTACCTAGCTGATTATTGGTTTTGTCCAGACACTTTGCCCAACTGCTGACATCAGCTAAACCTACATTAAGCCCCAAGCCTGCTAAAGGATGAATAGTGTGCGCCGCATCGCCCATTAATAGCCAGTTTCTGCCAGTGTATTGTCTGACATGACGCATGGTTAAAGGAAAGCAGTACCGTTTACCGCGCAGGGTTATTTGACCTAATTTTTCGGCAAAGGCTGCTGTTAACGCTTGATTGAACTCTTTTTCTGAGAGCGCCATTAATCGCTTTGCACGAGCCGGTGTCGTTGACCACACAATAGAACAACATTGCTTATCAACAAGCGGTAAAAATGCCAGAGGACCATCCCGATTAAACACTTGATAGGCTGTCTGTTCATGTGATTTTTCAGTGTTTACCAGAGCAACAATGGCTTCCTGATGGTAAGACCAACTCGCCAACGATACACTTAGCAAGTGTCGGCAAGGGGAGTTGGCGCCATCAGCAATTACAAGTAACCTTCCTTTCCAGCTTTCTGCCTCATTCGCTATCGTAATCGTTTCCTTTTCTTGTTGAATACTGGTTATCTTGTTTGCAGGGAAAAGGGTTATTGCCGCTTGTTCTTTAACTTTTTTTAACAAAGCATCCTTCAGGATGGATTCTTCCACGATATGACCAAGTGCTTTGGCGATAACTAATCGGGCGTCAAAATCGATAACAGCCTTGTTTGCAGCATCCCAAACATGCATTTTTTTGTAGGGGGATAGCCGATTTTTGTCCAGTACCTGCCACACACCCAGCTGCGTTAATAAGTCCTGCGAAGCAAGATTAATAGCATAAACTCGGGGATCAAAATCGGTTGTTGTCACCGTCAGTGGAGTTGCATCAATGACAGCCACCATAAAGCCGCGTTCAGCCATGGCCAAGGCTGCCGTCAAACCAACAACACCTCCACCAACAATTAACACATCAAATGCTTTTGTCATGTTGCTTCCTTGGAATCCAGCGCCATACCACACACCAAATCCGGTGTAACGCCAGCGAAACCGCGAGCATAATAGGCCAACCGGTTCTTTAGAAAAGGCAAATTATCGACTGCAACAAGCCCTACATTGCGTGCTAAAGAAAGCCCTGGCAAGCGACTGGTAAAAATTTTAATCAAACCATCCGTTAAATTTATAATGCTCTGTTGGTCCTGCCTTCGCATTCCCCCATATTGCTGCAGCATACTCGGATTAAGCCCATATTGAAGGATGCATTGCGCCAGAGCAGCTACGTCCCGTAATCCTAAATTAAATCCCTGACCTGCAACCGGATGTAAGGTATGAGCAGCGTTCCCCACAAAGACAAAAGGCCATGGTGTTTGTTGAGTCATTACCACTTGACGTAATGGAAAAATGACACGTTTTCCTACACGCACCAGACGCCCCAGGCGATAACCAAATTGTCGTTGTAAAGTCGTTAGAAATTCTTTTTCATTTAAGTGAAATAAACGTTGGGCCTCTTCAGGCTTAAGAGCCCAGACCAAAGAAGCGCGGTTATCAGTCATTGGCAGTAGTGCTAATGGACCTGAAGCCGTGAAACGTTCATAGGCCCAATAATGATGGGCACGAGCCAGGCCAATATTGGCCACGATGGCTAGTTGCCCATAATCCTTTTGTCTGGCGGGAATATTTAACAGCCGACGTACAGCAGAATCCGTCCCATCTGCCGCCACAATTAACTTGGCCTGGATGCTGAATTCGCCTGTTGAGGTACTAGCCGTTACCACCCCTTTTTGCTGATCGAGAAATTGTAATTGTGCTGGCGCCAAGATTTCTTGGAGTGACAACAGTTGATGAAGCGCTCGATTAATATATTGCATCTCGACCACATACCCCAGGGGCTTATCAGGTTTCCCTGTCAAACGTGTCGTGCCAAAATGGTGCTGATCAGAAACATGAATGGTATTAATTGCAGTTGCATTAGCCTGTAATAAGGGCCATACATTAAGCATGTCTAAAATGCGTACACTCGCAGGAGACAAAGCCAAACTGCGTGCGTCAAAATCTGCATGAATTTTATCACTGAACTTGTTAGCATCAACCAGCAAGACAGAATATCCCTTATCTGCCAGAGCAAGCAGTAAAACTGCACCAGTAAGACCGCCACCAACGATCAGTATATCGACTTGTTTATCAACCACGCATTAATGCCTCAATTTCTGCTATCTCTACGGGTAAAGCAGCGGTTAAATTCTCATGCCCATCTTTAGTAACGAGAATATCATCTTCAATGCGAACCCCGATATTCCACCAACGTCTATCAACGCCCTTCATGCCAGACATAATATACAGACCAGGCTCAACCGTTAACACCATGCCGGGCTCCAGCAATCGCCATTCATCATTAATTTTATAACGGCCAGCATCGTGGACATCGAGACCCAACCAGTGGCCAGAGTTGTGCATGTAAAAAGGTTTGTAAGCCTCGGCGGCCACAAGTTTACTGACATCGCCAGACAATATCCCAAGTTCACAAAGACCTGTAGTTAATAAATGGACCATCCGTTGCTGAATTTCATTCCAGGCTACACCAGGCTTCACAGCAGCCACACCAGCTTTTTGTGCTTTAAGTACAAGCTCATAAATAGCACGTTGTTCTGCATTAAAGCATCCACTTACCGGAAATGTTCTGGTAATATCTGCCGCATAATTTTGATATTCGCCACCTGCGTCAATTAATACTAAATCGCCTTCCTGCAAAGGTTGATTGTTATCAGTATAATGTAAGATACAGGTACCAGCCCCACTACCAACAATGGGGTCATAAGCAACACTTCGACAGCCTTCCAGAGTAAACTGATGAAGAAGCTCTGCCTCCAACTCATATTCATAGTTAGCTTGAGAACAAAACCTCATGGCACGCTTATGAGCATTAACAGAAATAGCAGCAGCTTTGCGCATTAACTGAATTTCTGCCTCGCTTTTAAACAACCGCATTTCACTAAGGACAGGTTCTAAATCAAAAATTCCCTCTGGTGCCTTTAGTCCACGCCGAATTTGATTTTTCACCGTCTCCAGGGCACCAAGGATTTTTTTTTCATAAGCAGGATAACGACCAAGCACATAATAAATAATCGTTTTATTTTTTAATATTTCAGGCAACCGCTCGTCCAGTTCGTCAATTGAATAAGCTTCACTGACTCCAAGAACCTTAGGTGCTTGCTGTTGCCCCAAACGTCTACCAGTCCATTGTTCCTGAGCCACATTACAAGCACGATTAAATAAATAACTTTCCCCCTTCTCTCCAGCCTCTATAATCAGCAACGCTTCAGGCTCATTAAACCCGGTTAAATAGTAAAAATTACTATCCTGACGAAAACGATAATGGGCATCCCCATTGCGCAACACTTCATTAGCAGCAGGAATAATTGCCAAGGCGCCTAGTGGTAATTGGGCGGCTAATCGTTGCCTTCTTGACTGATACTCTTGCTTTGTAATCATTTTTTACTTCCTTTTGGGTGAGCGCATTGCAACTAGTGGGCTGTACGAGAGTCACGCGGATTATCTTCCAATAAATCGCCATAGATTTTCAGTACTGCCATACGCGTATATTCACTAACTTCAACAAGCGCTTTTTCATCTTCTTCATCGACTTGCAACGATTCGTAATCCAATTGCGCAAATTCAAGAATATGATGTAAAGCTTCTTGTGCCTCTTTTTCTTGAAGTTGTTCATAGTTTACGCCTGCCATCGCGATGCCTTGAGTAAATCCTTCACACCACTCACCGAATGCCTGGGCGCGGGTCATCAAAGACTCTTCATCATCAGGTAACAATAACTGAAATTCAAAATCGAAATTAGTAAGCTGCTGTTGACTAATCAAAAAAACATCAAACATTGCCATAGCAGCAGCGCGTGTTGCTTCATCTTTTTTAGCTTTAACCGTCAATGCACGTAAATAAGCTTCACCTTCTGTTATAGCTCCAGCACAAAGATAACCGCACATCACTCCATGCAGTTCGCTTCCGGAAATAGGTAATGCCAGTACAGAAATAGTGTCAATAAACATTTGATACGCTGGGAGATGTAAGGCTTTATTTTCAGTAAACATAATACACTCTTTTTTAGAAAATAATTAATTCTATTGACACTTTGTTTCATCAGCGCAAAATATCAATCCGTCTAATCATAACTGATTTGCCCGAGCAAGCCAAAATTGTTACTATTTAGACAGCACTGTCACATTGTATAGGCTAAGGAAAAATGACTATTTCAAAATCGTGCTCTATTAAATTAATGAATAAATCCTATGAGATTAAATGTCCAGACACTGAAGTAGAAAATCTTCAGCAAGCGGCAGAAAAATTAAATGAACATTTATTGCACAACAAAAAGAAATTTAAACAACTTGATGAATTTCATACTTTATTACTTGCCGCCTTAAATGTCAGTCATGAATTAATTACTTGCCAAAGACAGCAAGAACAACAGCGTTTACAGGTCACTCAGTTTATTAGTTCATTGGAAAATAAGATTCATCAGGTTGTTCATGGAAATCTTACCCAAGATCCACAGACTGATTAACCAATCTAAACCCTGACTCTGCCCAACTGTCTATGTCTACTGGCTCTGATAAATCTTTAAGCCTGCAGCATTTATTCCTTTTTTATTGGTTTTAAGAAAATTCTTGATCGAAGTCTTCAGGAATTCTTGCCATTTACTATACTTAACGTTATAAGTTAAGACTCAAACACCAGCTTGATTACAAGGACAACGCACTGCAACTAAAGGGAGGTTACTATGCAACAGAATTACATCACCAACTGGACAAATATAATGACTCGAATGCAAAGACCTTTACAGGCCATGATGGAATTAAATACTCGTACTTTGCAGAATATTAGTTATCTAAAACCCGAAGATCTTTCAAAAATACGCAAACCTGAAGAACTGATGGAAAAACAAATGAACATGTTTGTAGAGAATGCTCACAAGGCATTGGACTATATGCAAAAAAGTTTTGCCATTTTTGAAGAAAGTCTATTGTCTATCTCACAGGAAGCTAGAAATAGTACCGAAAAGACAGCCCGACAAGCCGAAGGTATGATGAAAAAGGGTGAAGATGTGATGAAAAAAGGGGCTAAACAGCAAAATGGCAGTAATAAAGGAAGCTAAATTAACAATCATGTTATTCTGAATTGAATAACATGATTTTGTATTATATGAAAAAATACTGTAAATCCTGATCGAATTTGCTGCGTTTTCACTACTGGATGGTATATAATTGCCAGTAACCCGACAGCGAGTGATTTATGAACCAATACTCGCATATAGGAGAGCGTTCTGCAGCCGGCGTTGAGCAAGCCCACCTTGAGTGGGAAGCCTGAACCGTCTCATCTGCTCCCCACCTGAACCTCAGGGTTCAAAATCTTAGTCTGTCGGGCTACTTTAATTCTACATCTACTGATTGTACGTCATTTTTTTCAAAAGTATCAATTAATTGACCGAGTCGTCCCTGTTTTAAAGCAAGTGATTCTCTCCAACCCAATTGACTTCTTGTACCGGTTAAGAAATCTATTTTTTTCAAGGCAGCACTGCATTTGGTTCCCCGCGAAAACCCAAAAAAACCATCAGGGCGTGGGTCTTCCTTGCGCTCATTTTCATAAGCTTGTAAACAAAAAATATACAATAGAGCATTAATAGAAAGTCTTTCCTCGGGCAACTTCACGTCTTGTTGTATTGTCGAGGCAAGGTTTATTGCATCAAAATAAGAGCGTTTCTTCAGAAGAAGAAAGTCATTGAACAATTGTTGGGCGTTTCTTGTGAGCACTTCTGTTTTATTCTCTGTTTGCATTCCCTTTAATAAAATTTTACTCCAGGGGAGTGGATCCAAGTGTTTTTTTAGGGCTGTTATATTTTTGGGTAATAAGGGAGCTAGTGTAGAAATATCTCTACTTTCTACCCAATCACGGGAAGAAGTAATGTAATCTTTTTCATAATCTAGAAAAAATTCTTGTGAACAGAGGACTTGCTCTAGCATATAACGCACAACCGCCTTCTCGGAACGACGCTCCTCGTTGGTAGTTGACAAGCGGTAATCACACAATAAAGGCAACAACTGAAGTTGTTCGGCAGTACAGTGGTAATGAAGAAGATAAAATACCACGGCCAAGGTAGTTACTATTTGTTCTTGTTTCATTCTTTCATGAGGAAGATGTCCTTTTGCATCAATTTCAGCACGTAGTCTATCGAATGGATATTGTTTCTTTGTTTTTTCTTCCACATACCCTAACATTCGAGTCGCACATTTTAACAAATTTAACAGGGCGGACACATTTAGCAGTGGATCTTTGGCTGAAAATCTTGCAGCTAACTGCTGAAAACGTTGAGGGTGATCGGCATCTTCCCAACCGCCCTCACTTAATGTGGCTTGAAAATCAAGCCACGGTTTTATGCGCGAATTTTTTCCGCCCACAAGGCGATTAATCCTAAGAGTATCAGCAGGAATTGATGACCAAAATTCGTTTAGTACACCATAAATCTCTTTTTTTAATGAGGAGACTAGTTGCTCTTCTTCAAACTGGTCGTCCTTTAACAACTCCCTTAGCTTCTGACCTAGTTCTCTATCTAGGTGAGAAAGGGTTGCATTTAATGCTTGGACAGCTATTTTTAATTTTTCGATTTTCATGTTTCTACTCCCTGAGAAATTACCCTACCTAGCGCTCAACTTTTGCTTTAAAAGTTTTAGAATAGAGCAATTTACCTAACTTAACAGGTATTTCAGAAAGTGCAAATAGTTTCAAATTTTAGGAATTGGTGATGATTAACTGCTCCTTTAGTGCCAGTAGTTGATCGCGTACTTTGGCAGCTTGTTCAAACTCCATATTCTTAGCATGTTGATGCATTTGTTTTTCCAGAGTTTTTATTTCTTTAGCCAAATCTTGAGGGGGCAGAGGAAGATAGGATGATTTATGTTCTTGAACTTGCCCTCTACGTCTCGTGCTATAGGCCCCTTCCATAATGTCTTCAACAGATTTGCGAATCCCCTGGGGGGTGATGCCATGTTTTTCATTAAATTCAATTTGTTTATTACGACGACGCTCGGTCTCATCCAACGCTCTTTGCATCGAGCCTGTGACATAATCAGCATAGAGAATAGCACGGCCATTAATATTTCGAGCCGCACGGCCTATTGTTTGTATTAAGGAGCGCTCTGAGCGTAGAAAGCCTTCTTTATCCGCATCCAAAATAGCAACCAAAGCCACTTCAGGCATATCCAGGCCCTCGCGTAGCAAGTTGATTCCCACGAGGACGTCGAATTCTCCCAACCGCAAGTCTCGAATAATTTCCATGCGCTCTACCGTATCGATGTCAGCATGAAGATAGCGCACTTTGATGCCATGGTCGTGCAAATAATCCGTTAAATCTTCTGCCATTCGTTTTGTTAGCGTGGTCACCAAAATGCGCTCGCCTTGAGCGATCACCTGATGAATTTCTGAAAGCAAATCATCAATTTGGTTTTTAACCGGCCTTACAAAAACTTGCGGATCAACCAATCCTGTGGGTCGAACCACCTGTTCAGCGATATTGTCGGCATGTTCACGCTCATAAGGCCCAGGTGTTGCCGAGACATAAATTGTTTGTGGTGAACGAGCCTCAAACTCTTCAAAACGCAAGGGCCGATTGTCGAGTGCGGAAGGAAGCCGAAAACCATATTCAACCAAGGTTTCCTTGCGTGCCCTGTCACCTCGATACATCCCTCCAATTTGGGGCACAGTGACATGGGACTCATCAATAATAAGCAATGCTTCGGGTGGTAAATAATCAAATAAAGTAGGTGGTGGCTCGCCCACCTTGCGGCCGGATAAATAACGGGAGTAATTTTCAATGCCGGAACAATAACCCAGCTCCAGCATCATTTCGATATCAAAACAGGTGCGTTGTTGTAGCCGCTGTGCTTCTAATAATTTATTTTGCGAATTAAATTCAGCCAAACGTTCCTGTAACTCTTCTTTAACCCAATCAATAGTTTGCAAAATACGTTCGCGGGGGGTCACATAATGCGTTTTTGGAAACACAGTGACACGGGGTAGTCGTTGTAAAATTTCACCTGTTAATGGATCAAAGCGCGCAATGTTTTCCACCTCATCATCAAAAAGTTCTATCCGGATGGCTTCTTTTTCAGAATCAGCCGGAAAAATATCAATGACATCCCCATGAACACGAAACTGGCCGCGCTCCAGGGATTGTTGGCTACGGGTGTATTGCATTTCCGCCAGTCGTTTTAATATTTTCCGTTGATCGCATTGTTCTCCGCGAGAAAGATGTAATAACATACGCAGGTAGGAATCAGGATCACCTAATCCATAAATGGCAGAGACTGTCGCGACAATAATGGCATCCTTGCGTTCAATTAAGGCCTTAGTCGCCGAGAGACGCATTTGCTCAATGTGCTCGTTAATGGAGGCGTCTTTTTCTATGAAGGTGTCAGAAGCAGGAACATAGGCTTCGGGCTGATAATAATCATAATAAGAGACAAAATATTCCACGGCATTATCAGGAAAGAATGTTTTGAACTCGCCATAAAGCTGCGCTGCCAGGGTTTTATTGGGCGCCATAATTAGTGTTGGCCTTTTCATTGCCTGAATAACATGAGCAATGGTATAGGTTTTTCCTGAACCTGTGACACCCAAAAGAATTTGCCGTGCTAATCCGGACTCTAGACCGTCAATTAGAGACGCAATTGCTGTTGGCTGATCACCGGCAGGCTGGTAATTTGAGTAAATTTTGAATACATTTTTCATACTATAAACTATAACCGATCAATCTGATTTTGTGAGCTTCGCGAATCGTTTGGTCAGAAATATACCACAGGAGTTTAAAGATGGATATCGCACTGGCGAAACGCGTGCATGCTGTAAAACCTTCTCCCACTCTTTCCGTGGCTGCAAAAGCAGCAAAAATGCGAGCAGAGGGACTTGATGTGATTAGTCTGGGTACTGGTGAGCCCGACTTTGATACACCACAGCATATTAAAAAAGCCGCTATTGCAGCGATTGAAGCCGGCTTTACCAAATATACTGCTGTGGATGGCATTCCTGAATTAAAACAAGCCATCATCAACAAGTTTAAGCGAGATAACCATTTACATTATGAGACCAACCAGATTTTAGCTTCTGTTGGGGGTAAACAAAGTATTTATAATTTATGTCAGGCTTTAATTGAGGAAGGGGATGAGGTCATCATCCCTGCACCTTACTGGGTCTCTTATCCCGATATTGTTTTGCTGGCAGGCGGTACTCCAGTTATCATTCCTACAACACCAGGGGACCGCTTCAAAATTTCGGCAGCACAACTTGAAAAAGCCATTACAACCAAAACAAAACTGCTTATTTTAAATAGCCCGTCTAACCCCTCAGGAATTGCTTATTCACTGGAAGAATTGACTGCTTTAACCGATGTGTTAATGAAACATCCTCAGGTATTTGTTGCCACAGATGACATGTATGAACATATTTTATGGACACAACCCTTCGCCAATGTACTCACTGCCTGTCCAGCATTGTATCCACGTACTATCGTGTTGAATGGTGTCTCTAAAGCTTACTCCATGACCGGTTGGCGTATAGGTTACGCTGCTGGTCCAGCGCCACTTATTGCGGCAATGACAACCATTCAATCCCAATCAACATCAAATCCCTGCTCTATTGCCCAAAAAGCGGCAGTTGCCGCACTTAATGGTGGTGATGAGACTATCAAGGAAATGGTAGCTGCATTCCAAAGCAGACATGATTATATCGTACAACGGATGTATGACATGCCTGGTGTTGAAGTCATTCCAGCCGACGGGACCTTTTACAGTTTCCCGAATGTGCAGGCGATTATTGTCAAACGCGGTTTTGCCAATGATATTGAATTTGCCGATAAGCTACTCCAGGAAACAGGATTAGCGCTTGTTCCTGGCTCAGCTTTTGGTAACGAAGGGTGCATACGCCTTTCCTTCGCCACCAGCATGGAAACGTTACGTGACGCAATGGACCGCTTGCAGCGTTTTTGTAGTTAATTATCTTATTGGCTTGGCCATTTTTGAAGTGGCTAAGCCAATCTTTACTTTCTAAAGCCACCATTTGATTTGCATCAATAATAGACTACAATTGATAACGTCAGGTAAAATGTGTTTAACCACAAAAAATATCATAATCCACTTGATCCTTACGCAAAATAGCATTAAGATGCCACCTCATTCCCCGGTAGCTCAGTCGGTAGAGCGGATGACTGTTAATCATTAGGTCGGCGGTTCGAGCCCGTCCCGGGGAGCCATATACAGTATATGGTTGTGGCGATTATTGAGTTTTTTAGGGTCTTCCCCAAATCCGGGGGCACTTTACTCATCCACAAAGCACTCTAACTCTTAATCTATAATTTTCAAAATTTCTAAACCCATAAGCCCTGCGTTGAATCAATTTCATCTTTCGATGAAACCCTTCAGTTATTCCATTATTCTTAGTAAAACGAAGCATTCTAACGACTTCCTCTCTCCATTTAAATAGTGTATTTCCTAAAGTTCTAAGCGATTGAAAAGCGCTTTGCTTTAGTTCTTTAACCATTTCCAAGAATTGCGGTAATAAGCGTTTACACTCTTTTGCTGTACAATGCTTCTTAGTTAATAGTTCATGCAACTGTTGTTTAAAATCATAAATCGCAGCAATCGCGGGTTGTTGTTTCAGGTATTGGTCGCGTTTGCTTAAACGTAATGACGTTAGATTCTCTGGCTTTGTCTTCAAAGCCATGAGTGTGCCTCTTTGATACTTCATTGTGGGATCAATTTGATGAAAGGTTTGCATGCTCAGTTGGTTAATTAATCGGATGACATGAAAGCGATCAGCCACAATCTTGGCCTTAGGAAAGTGGCGTTTCACCAAAGCCCGATAGCTGCTACTTAAATCGATACACACGACACGTACACGCTCTTTGCCTTCCAATGTTTTAAAATAAGCCTCTAAATCTCGCCCTGAGCGGCCTTTAACAATATCAAAAACCTTATGCTTACCTAAATCACATAAGGTAGTTACATAGCCCTGCTTCTTTGTAAACGAGTGTTCATCAATACCCAATACACGAGGACATAAGGGTGATGTAATCCGTTTCTCTTGCCGTTCATAACCATAATGATACCAACGTTCTATCGTTGATTTGCCTGTATGGAAATGACGGCTTAAATCTTTTTGACTAACACCCTCTGTATGATGGTGAAACACCTCTTTACGCAAGCTTTCTGTAGCTCGCTGGTATTTACCTATCCCCGGAAAACGCTGATTAAAATAGCGCTTACACCCATAGCACTGAAACTTATGCGATTTAATAAGTAAATAGCTATAACGTAATCCGATAGACTCATGACGTATCTTTCGATTAAAGCTATCTTTCTTCCTTAATCGCTTGCCATTGCAGTAAATACAACGCACAACTCGAGTATATCTTACTTCAATATAAACAGGATTGTTTCCTGTCACCTTGACTATTGTATAGCCAGGTAAATTTAGGATAATATCTTTTCTTGGCACTTTAATCCTCTTTTGATTGCGGAATCAAAGAGTTAGATTACTATAATCTGATTAAAGTGCCCCTACATTTGGGGTAGAGCCAGTTTTCTAAGGATGCTGTTTAACTCCTATACATTTTTATTCGCTTATCTTCCTCTTACAGTTCTGATGTCTTATTTCTTAATGCGATTCTATGCGATAGCTGTCGTTCCTTGGCTATTATTTGCCTCACTTGTCTTCTATGGTTGGTGGAACCCACGTTATCTTACCCTTTTGCTTTTATCAATATTATTTAACTTCTTAATCGCAAAATGTATAGTTCACACAGACTCGGTTTCAAGAAAAAAAATTGCATTACTAATTGGTATTATTGGAAATTTATCCACACTATTTTATTTTAAATATACTAATTTTTTTCTTCAGAATGCCAATGCTTTATTAAATTCAAATTTTAATTTTTACAATATTATCCTCCCACTTGGCATATCGTTTTTTACATTTACACAAATGGCATTTTTAATCGATGCCTATCATAAAAAAGTAGATGAAGTTAAGTTATTCAACTATTCGTTATTTGTGACTTATTTTCCACACTTAATTGCTGGCCCAATTATTCACCATAGTGACGTCATGCCTCAATTTAAAAGGATACTGCAATCAAAAGATTCTCCGATGATGCGATATTTTATTATTGGGCTATCGATTTTTGCTATTGGTTTATTCAAAAAAGTATGTATTGCAGACATGCTTGCCCCTAAAGTTGATACTATTTTTCAAATACCAGGAAGAGGTTATGATATTTCAATGCTCGATGCCTGGACAGGAGCATTAGGTTATACATTTCAATTGTACTTTGATTTTTCAGGTTACTCCGATATGGCGATTGGTTTGAGCTATATGCTAGGTATAAAATTACCCATAAATTTTTTCTCTCCTTATAAAGCCATAAACATAATTGATTTTTGGCGGCGTTGGCATATGACTCTATCTCGGTTTTTTCGTGATTATCTGTATATTCCTTTGGGTGGAAGCCGACGTGGTGCTGTCCGTAAATATGTGAACCTTTTCATCGTCATGGTTATCGTTGGATTTTGGCATGGAGCTGGTTGGACGTTTATTTTGTGGGGTATTTATCATGGCTTATTGTTGATATTAAATCATGGGTGGCATGCACTAAAATCAATGTTTCCTCTAAAATTGAAAACAATAATTCAGTTAAAGCCTATAGCCCTCTTACTTAACTTCATTTCCGGTGCGGTTACTTTCTTTTGCGTTGTTTTAGGTTGGGTGATGTTTAGAGCAAATGATCTTGCAACAGCTAAAAGTTTTTATGCGGGTATGTTTCATTACCACCGCTACTACTATGGCAGTTTAGGCTTGCTTACGGCATTGAATTATGTATTTTTTGGACTGTTTATCTTAGGTTGCGCTATTATTGCATTTGTTTTGCCCAATAATATTGAGTTGATGAAATCAACAGGCGCAGTACTTGATTCCAAATCTTTAAACCCTCCTCATTTCGGCGTTCTGTCTGCTAATCGTTATACGTGGTCGCCAAGCTTGGGGTATGGTTTACTAATTGGTGTGATGATTTATTTTGCTCTAACTGGCATCGCCAATACCCCTAGCAGTTTTTTATATTTTAATTTTTGAAGCACTTATGTTTAAAACCATTTATTATAAATATATATTTACAATTGGGGTGGGTGTTATTATAACCCACCTAGCTTTTAGCTATTGTATGGGCTTTTTGACCTCTTATTTTTATCGTGAATTTATGATAAATGTTCGGAATCTAAATGCTGGTGAATACAAAAGCGCGTCACAGGCCTACTTGGCAGCAAATATAAAAACCTCTAAAAAACCCGTCATGCTGGTACTTGGCACATCCTTCTCTTATGGGTATGGTTTGAATGCGAGCAACACATATAGCAACTTACTAACCAAGCAGTTTCCTAATTACTTTATTATGAACGCTTCTGTTGTTGGTGATCATGGAGAGGGCATATTAGAAAAATTAATTTATTTAAAAAATAAAAAACTTGCCGTAGATAGTCTTATTATTGAAATTAATCTTTTTAATCTAACAGCAGGGACAGTAAAGAATAAAAAAAATCAACAATCAGGGTATGAAAAAATTCAGAAAAAAAAGAATAAAAAAAATCAACAATTAGTGTATGACAAAATTCAGAAAAAAATAGCTGGCCTTATAGATTCGTTAACGGATTCCTTTTCTCTGTTTTACCTGTTTCACCCCCATGGTTTTAATTCCATCTCCAATTTAGATCTAAATCGTTTATATGTTCTTGGTCCTAAAAATGAGCATAAATTCTCGTTTGTACCTCTCCCTGATACTTATTCTCAAAAATATGCTGAATTCAGACAAACTCTTCCAAGATATAAAAAATTTATTACTGCTGTATTAACCGCGTCTAGAGACATCTCAAATCATGTGTATTTTTTTGTTTCGCCTATTTATGGTGATGGGGTAAGAAAAACACAATTTAAGTTAGAGGATATAGAAAAAGAACTACAAGATCTTAATCAGATATGCCATCAAATGTCTGGTGTAAATTGTTTGAATCCAGGTATCCAACTTTCAGAGTCATACTTCTCTAATTTATCACATTATAATGAGGAAGGTCATAGAGCTTTGTCAAAATGGTTAGCACAAAAGTTACATGGTTCCTCTCAAGGTTATTTGGCGTCGAACTAAAATGTTTCATCTGATTAAAAGGTTTGAATGAAGTACTGCAAGTCACCCCTTTACTATCAGCTGCGCTGGTAGCGGAACACAGTAAATTACGTTCCACCGGAAGACAAGGTAATTTCCAAAATCCTGACAGCCCCTCCCACCACAGAAAAATATTCAAAATTGGAATCCAATCAATTTATTTAACCAAATCCTTTTATAAGATTGTTACTACGATGAACTACCCGCTTAATCTCATCTTTTAAAGCTTTAGACTCGGCTGTGGTTTCTCCATGCTTTAAAGCGTTAAGGTTGAATTGTGGAGCACCAGAGCCTTTTGCGCCACCATGTGTACACGACAATGTGCTTTTCCCTTAACAGCAGGGCAGCGACAAGGTTTACCATGATTACCCTTCGTTCGTGCGCCACATCTAGGCGCAGACTCAAACGCATAGCGTTTTTTCTCGGTTCTTGAGGTTGTTTTCATGTTTTTTTCCTTACTACCCATACCTCCTTGATATTTCCCACAACAGCTTGGCCTCCTTGGGAACGTCAACGCGCTCAACAATAATTTTTTGCCTCCCAACACCCTGTAGTTTTGCTAGAATGTTGGCCTGTTGGACAAAGCAATTTGCTAATTTTACCGCAGAATTGGAATAGTATTTCTTTAGCTCCAAGCTATCAACACCATTGGCATAGGTCATTGTTCGCTGTTGTAATTCATGGATAGATAACATTTGCTCAGCAAGCATGGATTGCAAGCCACCATCTACGCCATCGTTTAATTGGTTCAGCTTTGGAGCTAGGGACTGATTGAATCAGACGCAGTATCACTTCAGCGGTAGCAACATCTGTGAGATAATTTTACCATCGGCAGCCTCTAATTTCAGTCGGTTACATTTGTAACCGACTCACTGCCTTCCTTATTTAAACGATTTTTTAATACTTTCCAATAGTTTCGGCCGCTTGGAAATCAGGCTGCTGTATCAATGCCTGAATAATATCAACAACAGAGAAATACCAGACTTCATTTTCCTCATCAACAATCTACGAATTTCATATTGTTCAAATATTACCGGATTACTATCCATGATAACTCCCTTATGTTGTTATGCCATTTTCACTTGAATAGGCACGAGATTATCTTGAAGAAGATTTTCAAGATATTGTGCCCACATATTTAATGCTTCTTTTTGTTGAGGAAGCATTTCATTTTTATTGTAAGTCGCCATAATTTTGACATTTTGTGGCCTAAGCACTTTTCAATCACAACAGGATCTACATGGAGGCTTTTCTCCAAGCTGGGTAGCAATGTTCTACGTAGATCATGCGCTGTCCAATCAAGAATGCCAACTCGTTCTTGAATTCTTTTAATTGCCCTTGGAAGTGCATTCTCGGTAAGAGGTGTTAATTTATCAGCACCAGATAACACAAAGGAAGAAGCGACATGTGCTTTAAGCTCGTAAAGAATAGCTCTCGTTTGGGGGCTTAAATGAATCTTGGTAATAATACTTGTTTTAGAGTGGCTGGCTGGTATTGTCCACAAAGACTGCTCAAAATTAAACTCACTCCACTGCGCCAGCCTTAATTCCGCAGTTCTAATCCCAGTAAGCAAAATGAGCTTGATAGCGCTCTTTGTTTGGAGAGACATAGGATTTTCGGGCTATCCAAAAAAGCCATAAAGTTCTAATTTCTTCTATGGAGAGATATCTCTCGCGGGGGGTGTTCTGTTCTACCAATATTTTTAGGGCGAATAACAGCAGCAGGATTATGGCTCATATTTCCTTGGCTAATAGCATAATTAAAAAGCTTTTCAGTGAGCTGAGTACCCGATTAGCATGGACAGGGGCATCGCGATCCACAATTGTTTTTTAACGCTGTAGAGATATCTATGGTTTGAATACCATCAAGCTCACAGTCGCCTAGCAACGGAACAATATCACAATCAATTTGTTTCTTTATTACCAAAGGACGTTTGATCTCCTTTCCGGCATAGTCCACATACCACTTCTCAACAAGCTTTTTAACCGTATTCCTTTTCTGTCTCTTTTTCAACCTTTTGTTGCTTAATTAATTGGGATTTTTTTGATCTCTACGTAGACCGCTAAGCTCAAGAAACTTATTCTGGCATTAGCCAAGCTCATGGTCGGATAATGCCCCCAAGGTGATTTGGTCAGTTTTGTCAGCTATCTTGTAACGGTAAATCCAGCTTTTAACACCCTTGGGGGTGACACGAATACCAAAGCCGCCACCCTCATATTTTCATAACGATTTGCTTTAGGCTTAAGCCCTTTAATGTAAGTATCAGTGAAAATGCCCATAATTACCTTTATCAAAGTTGGGTACACTTTCGGGGTACATTTAAAAGTGTTCTCTCTTGGTACGACATGTTATTACTTGGATGTGATAATATAGAGTAAGCCTTTGTGTATCAAGGATTATATTGAATTTTTGGTAAAAGATGATTTTACTTAATACTGAATAAAAATGACTGTTAATCATTAGGTCGGCGGTTCGAGCCTGTCCCGGGGAGCCATATGCAGTCTGGGTTTTGGCGAAATTCAAATTTCTACCAGCTTCTCTCTGGGTGCACTTTAATGGAAAATGAGAGCTATCAAGTAAACGAACTTAGACATGGATGCATCAAAAAGAAGTAATCGCCTTAAAAATTTAAATAAATATTCTTGGTTCATTCTTATAACATTTATTTTCGCTGTATTCGCAATGTCGTATCAGACAACAAATGCTTCTCTTGATGGTTTTATTCAAACACTTCCTCTAATTATCTTCGCTTTCTGGAGTGAAAAATCTGCACGACTTATAAAACAA
Organism: Legionella clemsonensis; assembly: GCF_002240035.1. Taxonomy (NCBI): domain Bacteria; kingdom Pseudomonadati; phylum Pseudomonadota; class Gammaproteobacteria; order Legionellales; family Legionellaceae; genus Legionella; species Legionella clemsonensis. Next base: position 3,225,166 of record NZ_CP016397.1, read on the forward strand.
GCTGAAGCTAACTTAAAAAAGGTAGAGCTCTTTAATCGAGATACGTTTCTATTAAGCGTTAGTTTTTATTCGGATGTCTTATTTCATTACTATTTGCTTATGATAATAGTGATGCCAAAGGTTGGTGGGTATTAATTATTTACTTCATTACCTTGTATGGTTTGATTTTTTCTCCAATTTTCTCAGGAATAGCCCTTCAGATAAAAAATCATAAAACATACACCCTGGTTTTTTCACTTTTAATCATAGTATTCGTATCAATGGGAAAATTTTTCCCCCGTTATACGTTCATTCCAGTGCTAGGATATATTGACACTTTCTACGCAGTAACTTGCGTATTGTTAATTATTCATTGTTTATTTGCCATTAATTGCAAAATAGTCAGAACAATTAAGAGAAACACACCGTAGCAAAAAGTTCAACAAAAGATGGAGCTGTAAATGAAAAATAAAAAATGCTCGTATTAGGGTTAAGCATTACATTAACCGCATATATAATGACCTTAATATGCATGTTGAGATAATTTAAACTCCTTCTATGCTTTCCAATTAATGGAAATGTAAAGGAGTTATTACTAAGCTAAAAATTTGGAGCTTTTTAAAATCGTGTAAAAAAGGTGGCTTATATGAACCAAATAAGGTAATATTCTCTTAGCTAGAAAATGTCTTTTTTTATACTCTTCAAATCGTCGTTTTATTAATTTAATCCCTCGTACTGTAGTTTAATTCCTGACCTATTTCCGGCTAATTTCGCCTATCACAGGTATTAATAAAATAAAGGTATATTGAAATGTCTAAAACAGTAAATGGGATTGTCAAATGGTTTAACGAATCAAAAGGTTTTGGTTTTATTGAGCAAGAGTCTGGTCCAGATGTATTTGCTCACTTTAAAGAAATTATAGGTTCTGGCTTTAAAAGTTTGTCAGAGGGTCAAAGAGTACAATTTGTTGTAGCTCAAGGTGCCAAAGGTCTCGAAGCAAAGAATATAATGGCGGTGTAATTAAGCTTTAATATTTTTACCACTACATTCCCACAAAATGTAGTGACTTAATAGAAATTTTAAGTTAATGCTGTCAAAATATGTCAGCATTAATTTTAAATTTATACTGTGTCCAGAACCCAACGTCTTTTTGATCTCATCCAAATACTGCGGCGTCATCGCTATCCGGTTAGTGGAAAACAATTAGCCGAAGAACTTAATGTCAGCCTTCGTACAGTGTATCGAGACATAGTCACTTTACAAGGGCAAGGCGCATCAATAGAAGGCGAGCCTGGGCTTGGCTACATGTTACGTCCTGGTTTTATGCTGCCCCCTTTAATGTTTTCTGAGGAAGAAATTGAGGCATTGGTGCTCGGTTCACGCTGGGTAGCACGTAGAACCGATAAGAAACTAAGGCTTGCTGCAACGAATGTCTTGGCTAAAATATCTGCTGTCCTTCCTGAAGATCTTCGCCAACATCTTGATTTTTCAGGGTTACTTATTGGTCCTGTAAAAACTACTATAGAAAATGATGACGAAAAAGAAGCCTTAATACGCCTTGCTATTCGTAAAGAGTATAAGCTTCAAATGACTTATGTTGATGTTAAAGGAGATGAGTCCCAACGGGTTATTTGGCCACTGGCACTTGGTTTTTTTGAAGAAGTTCATATTATTGTCGGCTGGTGTGAGTTACGGGGAAGCTTTCGTCATTTTCGTACAGATAGAATTGTCCATTTAACGCAGCTAGAGACACGTTATCCGAAGCCTCGCCAACCCCTTCTAAAAAAATGGCGTGAAATGAATATTCCTGAGTAATAAGTCTTTTCACTACTGACATAAACTGTCACTCTATGCCAGTAAACTACATTGGAACTTACAATGATTTTAAAAGGGAAAAACATGATGCTCGAACCAAGTGCTATTGTACTTTATGTTGATAATCTTTTAACAAGCAGTGCATTTTATCAGGATTTACTTGGAATAAAACCAGAAGAAGCTTCTCCCACATTTCATTCTTTCAAGTTAGCAAATGGAATGGGTTTAGGTTTAAAAGCAAAACATTCGGTTGAGCCGCCCGCTCATGAAAATGGCAGTGGTGAATTAGCGTTCACACTTGATAATAACAGGGGGGTTGATGAACTATTTGTAGAATGGCAAAGAAAGGAAATAAGCATGGCTCAGTCACCAACTCTTGTACCTTTTGGTTATACTTTTCTTGCACTAGATCCAGATGGCAATCGACTGCGGGTTGTCTCACTCAAAAAAGCATAATGTCAAATTTGATCGTGATTACCTCAACAGAACATGTCCAAAAAGGTCGATTATCAGGCTTCATGCAAGTTTGCCATTAATGATCAGGATATGCGACTGATTATTAAAGAGTCCCATTAACGATTAATAGGAGAAATCTAAATGTCAGCTATACAACCCGCATTGAAACCTATTGATGGCTTTACAGTAACAGGCTTCACGGTAAGAACTAAAAACAGCGATGAGTTCAACCCAGAAACCGCAAAAATACCTAATCTGTGGCAACAATTCTATTCCAGCAACCCCACCCCTAATACTATTTTTGCGGTGTATTCAGGCTATGAATCTGATGCAAATGGTTCTTACGACGTTACTGTAGGCACACTCAATAACAATCAAAGTGTTGAATTAAGTGCTGTTAAAATCAATTCAGGCAATTATCTTGTATTCCAGGGTAAAGGCCCGATACCCCAAACAGTCATTGAAACATGGAAACGCGTCTGGGATTATTTTACCGTAGAAACTCCCTATCAACGTTGTTTTATGACTGACTTTGAAGAGTATAAAAATAGTGATGAAGTAGCTATTTATATCGGCGTTAAGTAGTTAGTTACCTGAATTTTTCATTGAATAGAAACATCACCGGCACACCATAACCCGTCAAGCATTCTGTTGAGTGCGAGCGACAAGCTCAAACTGCGCGGGTTTTATGTCTATTCTTGACTCTACCCGCTAAGAGCAGCAAATAATACTACATTACAATAAAAATGCGTTTGAAAATAACAGGCCACCCCCTATAACTTTAAATACCACTTATACCACCCATTAGATATTTAACCGAAGAAAAGCCTGCTTCGAGTAATATATTCAATGCCTGAATACTTCTTTCGCCGGAATAGCAATATAAAATAATAAGGTGGTTTGGATTTAATTCGGTGAGCCGTTCAGGTAATTCAGTTAAAGGTAGCAATTCTCCGCCTATATTGTGAGCCTCGTGTTCTTCTGTTGAACGCACATCAACCAAAGTAACCCACTGTTTTTTTAGAAGCCTATGCATATCCTTTGAGGTTATAGAATAATTAGCCAAACTCAACCAATGAGCAGGCTTTGACGGATAGTGAAGATTTTGTAGGGGTTGATTATGTCCGCACAATTGGCAGTCCGGATTTTGAGAGAGCTGAATTTCCCTGAAAGTCATCTTTAATAAATCGGCAACCAATAATCTGTTTTCCAGTAAATGACCTATGCCCAATAGCCACTTAATGACTTCTGTTGCTTGAATAATACCCATTATTCCCGGCACGACACCTAATATACCGCCTTCATTACAGGGAGGGATAATTTTAGGATCCGGAGGCGTAGGGAATAAGCAGCGCAGGCAAGAACCTTGTTTGCGATGAAACAAAGAGCAATAGCCTTGGAACTGCGAAACACTTGCATACACATAAGGTTTTCTTTGTGAAAAACAAACATCATGAAGTAAATAATTTGTGTAAAAATTATCTGAACAATCCGCAACAATATCATACTCACTGACAAATCTTTCTACACTATCTTCTGTAAGTTTTTCACAATAAGTATCCACCTGAACAGTTGAATTTAATGCCAAAATTTGTGCAGAAGCTGATGCCGCTTTTGAATCAGAGATTTGCGATTGCCGATAAAGTACTTGTCTTTGTAAGTTACTTAATTCAACGGTATCAGAATCCACTAAACCGAGTCTGCCAATTCCGGCTGCAGTCAGGTAAAGCAATAAAGATGATCCCAATCCACCTGCTCCAACACATAATACACGAGCCTTTTTTAGTCTTTCCTGTCCAGATAGCCTTATTTCCTGCAAATGAATTTGTCTTGAATACCGAAGCAATTCTTCAGAAGAAAGTGAGTTATTCGCCATAGGCCTGTTCTCTTATTGTTTTTAACAATTGTTTCGTTACCCTGTCAGGGTCAGCGGCTTTGGTAATGGCTGAAATCAACGAGATGCCTTGAACGTTGGTTTTTAAAACGTTAGGGAGTCGTTCTAAACTGATTCCTCCAATAGCTACCAAAGGATATTGGAGTGTTCTACGCCAACGTTGGAGTTGTTCAATACCTTGTGGTTTAAAGGACATGACTTTGCTTGTGGTGGAATAAATTGGACCACACGCAATATAGCTAGGATTGAACGTATGTGCAGTTGCCACTTCATAATAGCAATGGGTACTTATGCCTAAGTACAATCCTGCTTGACGAATTTTGGTAATATCAGCTCCAAGTAAATCTTCTTGCCCCAAATGAACTCCTTCAGCCCCGTACTGAATGGCTAGCTCCCAATAATCATTAATAAATAATGTAGCACTATATTTTTTTGCTAAACGTACACTGCGTTTAACTTCCTCTGCCAGTTGCTTTCCTTGCAAGTCTTTTATTCTTAACTGAATCGTCTTAATACCTAAGGGCAATAGCTTTTCTAGCCAATGGCTTCTGTCAACGACTGGATATAATTCTGTGTGGCAGGTTTTAAAAGAGGGAGGCTCTTGCTTCAAAGGATTGGGAGAAAGATAGGGAAGATCAATTTGATTTTCAGGCCAGGCATCATGAAATACTCTTGCTGTGCCCTTCACAACTTCAATGGAATTACGAATTCCACGATGTACATACATTTTTGCAATAACAAGTGCATCTTTTATTGAATAACCTAGAGCCAAACAAGCTGCAATCGCAGAAGAAAGGGTACATCCTGTGCCACGATAATTTTTATTAGGCAAGCGTTTGTTTGCCAGCCAAAATGATTCTTGACCATTCGTCCAATAATCCTGGCTCAACAAACTATCTTTAACATGACCACCTTTTAGTAGAATATTTTTAGCACCAAGAGCCAATAAAGCATGCGCTGCTTCTTGAATCTCTTCATAAGATCCAAGTTGTCGACCCAGGATTTTTTCGGCTTCGATGCGATTGGGGGTTACAACGTCTACATAAGGAAATAAACGGATTAAGCTGTTTATATATTGTTTCTCATTTTCTAAAATTAATGAATTTCCTGTAGAAGAACTAAGTACAGGATCGAGGACTGATAACCCCGAATAATTTTCTAAAAATTGAAGGATTTTCTCATGCGTTTTAATCATCCCCAGCATGCCCATTTTAATGACATTTGGCTTAAATTCTTGCCATAAAGCATTACATTGAGCAGCGATATGATCAGCTGATAATGGTGCTATTGCGGTGACACCAGAGGTATTTTGTGCTGTAACTGCCGCAATAATGGCACATGACTCCACATTAAAATGTTTAAAAATTTCTACATCAACATGAGATCCTGCAAGTCCGGTAGGATCAACGCCAGCAATGGACCAAGCGATGGGTTTTTTCATGATAAATGCACCGATTGATGCCAAAAAGGAGTATCAATTAAAGCAGTACTTGGGTGTGCTATATCTCTTGCATGCATCATTCCGGCCTCAAAAGCCTGATGTCCTGCAACAATTGCATTTCGGAAAGCTTGAGCCATAATGATGGGATTAACAGCCTGGGCAACAGCCGTGTTCAATAATACACCGTCAAATCCTAATTCCATTACTTGCACTGCATGCGAGGGTTTGCCGATGCCTGCATCAACAATTAACGTTGTCTCTGGAAAGCGATGACGCAAAGTCTCTAAAGCAAAGGGATTAACTAATCCTTTACCTGAGCCAATGGGAGCTCCCCATGGCATTAATATTTTACAACCCACATCCACTAATTTTTGACAGATGACCAAGTCATCTGTGCAATAAGGAAAAACCTCAAACCCTTCATTAATTAATCGCTTGGCTGCCTGGACTAATTCAAAAGGTTCAGGTTGTAATAAATAGTCATCGCCAATCACTTCTAACTTAATCCATGACGTCTCAAACAATTCTCTTGATAACAGTGCCGTATTAATGGCAGTTTTTGCATCATGACATCCAGCTGTATTTGGTAGAAGGTGACAACCTAATCTTTTAACAGTCGACCAAAAAAATTCTCCATCTAAACCATTTGGCCCTTGACGCTTTATTGACAGGGTAAGGACTTCCGTCTCAGAAACTTTAATCGCTTGCTCCATGGTATCTAAAGATGGATAACATGCAGTCCCAAGCAGCAAGCGATTTTTTATACTTTTTCCGGCTAAATTCCACATCATTAGCCTCCTTGCATTGGAACAATAATATCTATCCTATCGCTTTCACGCAGCAAAGTAGTGCCGTAAGAGGGGCGAGGTATAAATTGATTATTTATCGCAATGGCAAAATGTAATTCAGTGTAATTATGAGCTAACAAAAACTCCTGCAAGGATAGCTCAGATTTTATCTGATATTTCTTATTATTAAGGTAGATATTGATCATCTGTAACACTCCCAAATTTCTGGATACCGAATAAAGCGATGATGGCTGTGAAGACGTCTTAGAATTTCCTCAACTAATGCGGGCGCGATTAGATATCCATGACGATAAAGGCCATTAACTGCAATAAGCCCTTCAGTAAATTTAATGCAGGGTAAATGGTTCGATAAAGTAGGACGGCAATGCGTTACTGTTTTAATAATACGCGCCTCTGAAAAACCTGCATGTACATAATAGGCTGCTGTTAATAACTCCAATGTGGTGCGAACTGAGATTGGACTATAATCATGGGCTTCAATTTCACTGGCCCCAACAAGATAAATATTCCCTGGGCGAGGAACTATGTAAAGGCTATAGCGAGGATGTAAAAAACGAATGGGCCGTTTTAATTGTACTTCTGGCGCATGCAACCAAAGTAATTCCCCTCTCAGGGCACGTAGATTACTAAACGTAGAATAAGCACCTAATCCTCGACAATCAAAAACCATGTCAAAAGGATGGGTACTGGTTTTTGTAGTAATTAATTGTGGCGCAATGGAGGTAATTTTTGTATTTACATAACATGTTAAGCGGTTAATATTAAAATATTTTTGAAGAGCAGACATTAATGCCTGGCAATCAATATGCGCTTCATTAGAAAAATAATAGGCTTTTTCAAATTGAGTTATCTCTGGTTCTAATTGATTTAAATCCAACTGGGTTAGTTGCTTAAATAGTGCCTGCTGAGTTGATTGATTTGCAATGCGTTGACTAAACATCTGCCATTCTGCTTGATCTCGAGGATGACATAACACAATAGTTCCTGAGCGCTGAAAATAAATTGATTCTGGCAACTGCTCAATAATACGTGGCCAATTCATGCTAATAGACTCCTGGCCAAGAGAAGAAATCAGCGCCGTTGCTCTATCTAATTCAGAAAAAGGCGTTAACAATCCTGCTGCAGCCAAACTGCAATTTGAAGTACCTGCTTGATCAAAGAGCGTCACTTTCCAGCCTGCGTTGTGTAATGCAAGCGCGAGCAAACGCCCCATGATACCCATTCCCACAATCCCTGCTTGCATCATTATTCTTCAAGACAACAAGCAATGGGTTTTAAATCGGAATAAGGGACTTTAGGTAAAAATTCATTGGTATAACATCGGGAGATATCAAAATTTTTATTAATGATATTCAAATGCTGGGTATAACGCCCTACTTTATTCCAATCTCTTTCTATATTGTGTAATGAGCGTGAGAAAAAAGGTAAAGTATGGGTAAAAATCTTTTGATACATGGGGGTGCGTAATTGCGGTTTGGCTTGACACATTAATTCATAGGCTTCTTCGGGTTGTTCCGTGGTAAACGCTGCTCCTCGTTGGGTTGCTTTAAGAAATCCTTGCACTAATTCTGGCTGTTGTAAGGTTTGTTCCGGAACAATAAATTGAATTGAGCAGAAGCAACAACAGCCAAGTCCTGCTAACTGATCAAGGCGCAAAAATACGGTTTCACCTTTTCGTTGTTCCAATTCAATACGTTGGAAATTAATAAATCCAATGCCTGTGTCAATAACATCCCGACAAATCGCATCCGTTACATTCATTCCAATTCGGATTGCTTGGTAACTTGTAGGATCAATCCCAGCAAGCTGCGCCAGATCATCAATAATTTTCTTACCAAACTCGCCGATGTAGCCAACTCGCTTCCCAACAATATCATGAAAGGAATTAATTCCACTTGATTTCAATGCAATCAATCCTGTTGGTGGCTCATCAAGCAAGGTGCCAATGGATGTAACAGGATAACCCTTAGCTTTCGCTGCAACCGTATGAATCATTGCTTTTACACCAAAATCTACGGTTCCTAATCCAACAAGCTCCGTAACATCACTTGGGTCGGCTGGTTCTAAAATAGCAAGTTTAATATTTTCCTGGGAATAGAAACCAAGTTGTTCAGCCACAAAAATTGGTGTGTGGTAGGGATTAGCATACCAATTCAGTAATAAAGTGGTTCTGGTAGATAAATGAGAAGACATAGCCATAACTCCTATAGGAATGTGAATGAATTCCGGAGATGGCAAAAGGGATCCTGTTCCATAAAATAATAGAACATGGATGTATTGAAGGCGTCCTTACGCTGATATGACTCAGATCAAGTTCGACGGGTAATTCTCAGTCGGTTTCCCGACACCCCGCGCCATCTAAAAACCAAAGTATGCTATATTCTAATTTCTTATTTGTCAAAGCATGTGCAAAAATTAGAGTCTTTTGACGGTTTATTTTGCGAAGCAAAAATGCAATGTCAACAGAATCTAAGGGAATCTGACCAAATGAAAACCACCAATCCATACAAAATAGAAGTCGTTGCTTACGACAGGCTTTGGCCAAATCTGTTTAAAGACGAAGCTAATCGTATTCAAAAATCTCTAGGCCCCTGCCTTAAAGAAATTTATCACATCGGTAGTACCAGTATTCCTGGTATGCCAGCAAAGCCCTGCATTGATATAATGTTGGGGCTTGATAATATAGATGACATCCATTTTATAGCGGAAAAACTAACTCAATTAGGTTATGATCCTGCTCGGCGTCAAATTATTCCTCACGTGAGCTTTTTTACACAGCGTCAAGATCAAGCAATTCGTTTTCATTTGCATTTACATGAAAGAGGCAGTCCCCAAATCAAACGTCATGTAAACTTCAGAGATTATGTGATTCAACATCCTGATGTAGCTCATGATTATGCACAGCTTAAAATGCAGTTGGCTACTCACTTTGCTGATGATATTTATTCTTATGTCGCAGGGAAAGACAAGTTGGTGCAAGAAATTGATGCTAAAGCAAAGCTCTGGAAAAAAAGAAAAAGAGATTATCCACCGCAAAACACAGGCCGTATGGCAAAAGATTGGTCTTATGAAAAGCTAGTTAAAGCAATGGAAGCCAACTTAAATGTCCATAGGACTCATTTCGCTCAATATTTGAATCAAGTGGAATTAGTCAGGGTACCAGGCTTTACTCTCGTTAATTCAGGATTAACAGATGACACGTTTAATTATGCACTAGATGCTGATTTTTCTTCATCAAACGCTAATAAGAAAATTTCAGAAGTAACGGATTATTTTACACAGAAAAATAATCCATTTTCATGGTGGATTAGTCCTCACGATAAACCCAGTGATTTATTCCTCTATTTAGAAAATAAGGGTTATGAGAATACAGAAAATAATCGCGCCATGTATTTTGATTTAGATGCCTGGGATGGTGAAATTTTTTCTATGCCAGAATTAAATATTATTTGCGCAACCGATGAAAAAACATTACATGACTTTGCATTAGTACTTACTAATGACGAATTCTCTTTCAAAACCTATTTTTCGTGGGTTGCTTCAATCTTAACCGATGACGATCCCATTGAATATTATGTCGGCTATGTGGATGGAAAACCTGTGGTACGAGGTTTAACCTGCTATTTTGCACAAGTTGCAGGACTACACTGGCTATCCACAGCCCCCTCTGAACGCAGAAAGGGTTATGGTAGAGCCATGCAAGAATATCGATTAAAGCGGGCAAAAGATCTTGGTTATCACATTGCTGTTTTACAGGCATCTAATGAAGGCTATCCGCTCTATCGACAGTTAGGATATAAAGCATGTGGTCATTTTCGCGAATACAAAATAAGACAGGCTGCTTCTTTAAAAAAAGCGCTTAATGTGGACAAAAGGTGAAACTCGAAAAACAAAGTGAAGGATGATATTTTCTCGAAGGCCCCAAATAGCCAAGAAACTTTAGTTGGCATGTCCTATACTAATTGTACTATTTTTATTCCAGAAAATCATGATCCCTATAGATTCGATCTTCTCTGGCAAAGAATTAGAGGAAAGGGCGAAAGAAATTTCGCAGGAAGAAAAGCAACTTTATCAAAAATTTAATCAGCTTTTCAATGAAAGTTATGATTTTTCCAAAAGCTTTGCGGAGCAGTCTTCTTCTTTTTTATTAGCACTGACTTCCTGTTATGAGGAAATACAACAACTTAACCAAAAACAAGTGCAATTAGCGACGCAATATTTTGCATTATCTGAGCCTGAAAGAGAGCTTTTTTGGAAAAATTATTCTCCTGATAGTAATAAGAAGCCCTCTTATGAAGCATTTGCGGCTCTTGTAGACAACAGCCCGAAGTTAAATGACGCTCAAAAAATTAAAACCAAGGCAGATGCCCTGCAACTGATGTTTTATGAGACAGGAACAAAAATGATTGCTAAAACGGTAGATCATGTAAGGAATTACGTCTCACAAAACAATCCGAATAATAAATTTTCAATTATCGCTGAAGGCTATTCTATAGGAATGCAAAGTGATAATAGTATGAAACCCTCTCCCGAAGCACAACAACATGTGGAAAATTTTTCATGGCAAAATAACTTCGCAAACTTTGCTGAGTTCAAAAAATTATTCCGCCATCCACATAATATTAAAGTCAAACCTTCGGGCATTTTATTGCTATCCGTGAATGAAACCGATGATGCTTTATATATATTTCCGGGCATTGAATCTCCTGACAGCAGCAAAATTATTTTATTTGCCTCCCCTAGCTATCAATCCTTATACCACGAACTTGCCCATCTTAACCGGGCATTTCGAGGCTCCGGCAAGTCTGCTTTTAGCATGCCCAGTTTATTTAGAAATCTTTACTCCCGCGATACAGAAGAAATTTGGAATATTAATCTGGGTAAATCCAGTGATAATAGTTTGCAAAAAGAGCGGAAAGCCCCTTTACGCATTGCTCACTCTCAAGGATTTACCTTAATCAAAAAAGACACCCAACTGGAAGTAGATCAAAATACTTTATTCCCCAACGTGGATTACGTTAGCACCTCCTTATGCAATGGCGAAGCGCTTTTTGGGAGACGTGATTTTAGCAACCTTGCTCCCAGGGATAATCAAATCATCAAACTATCATTACAAGGTATTAAAGAGAAAGTGGCATTGTCTAATTCTACGGTTGTTCTTTCAATTGTTTCGTCCACACTGGTTGAATCAGACTTTAGAAATGCAAATTTAATAGAACTTCATGCCTCATTTTCAAGCTTAACTCGCTGTAATTTTGACAATGTGCAAATAGAAAACGGTTCTTTTAGCAAATTTTGTGATTTAAGTGCTTCACAATTTAAGGGTGCCAATTTAAAAGGGACTGTATTTAGGGATTGCGACTTGTCGCATTGTAATTTTAATGGTGCTGATTTAAGTGGAGTGACATTCAAAGGTAAAATAGTCGGCATAGAAACCTGTTGCTTTGACAACGCCCTTATAACAGACATCTTATCACCCACGCTTCAAAGTTTGGTGGCGCGAAATGAAATGTCGATCAATAATGCCATTGAAACAGAAATTAAGCTCTCCAATCTTGTAGAAAAATTACAAACCTGTTATTTAGCTGATTTAAATGCCATTCTTTATGTGCTTAATTTTTTTAAAAAAGATGAAACACTGATAAAAATGGTTGGAGCCAATTCTTTAACCCCAGAAAATTTAGTGGAATTTTTAAAAGCAACGGGCATTGAGACAGGGGCTATCACCTTACTACAAACCAAAGCCGTACAAGAGGTGTTTGCTCAAGGAAATCCTGAAGCATTGCTTAACATCCTACGACAGGAAACCCATAAAACGATGAGTCTGGAAAAGTTGCATGCAATATTTAAACTGCTTGGCAACTCTGATGTCCTAACCACCTTGATGACTGAGAAAAAGCTCAGCCTTGAGCAAATTCATACCATTATTAAGCTGGACACCTATAATGCGGAACAATTTTTTGATGCCATACACCGATCTAAGGCCATCCGTTCTGCTCTTTTAAGTTCAGCGATTAGTGTTGACGCAATCATTGCTATAACTCAACAGAAGAAGTCATCAGAAGCGCTTAAACCCCTGGATGAACTCGATGACTCGGTAATTTCTATGGAAGAGCCTGTTACCTGCAAAAGTGTGCTGATTGAAGAAGTAAAAAAATTACTTGCCGCTCAGGCCTCTCAACAGAGCACTGCCTCCAGATCTCCCTGATCGTCATTTCGTAGAAATAAACATTAATCATTTTCTGGCGGGAAAGAATCAAATTCACCATCTGCCAAAGGATTATACTGTTCCTTTTGTTCTTTCTTCTCCTTCCTATTTTTATCCAGCTCACGAAACAGTGCATCAATGTCTTCAGGATGTTCCTCATCGCGCTCTGCTTTCTCTTTTTTTATCTTTTCCAGCGCTTCTTTGGATAAAATCGTCATCTTTACTCCTTATTAAACTCCTCTTAAAGCATAGCAGCTTAAAGCCATCGAGTAGTACTGCTTTAATCCCAAACGTATTCAGGATACCATAGATTCAACTTACACGATTGAGAATTCCATGCGTAGATTAAGCTTGTTTGATAGTCTTATCGATGAGATTGATGCGGCTTTACGTACCTTAATGCCACCGAAAACACGTCCAAGTACACGACGCACACCAGCAGCCTCTATTTCTGAAAAATCATTAAATGCTGCTGAAAAAAAACACGTAGCGGGCCTCATGCGTGTTAACCACTCAGGAGAAGTTTGTGCGCAGGCACTTTATCGCGGTCAAGCCTTAACCGCACAGCTTGTTGAGGTGAAAACGCAAATGACTAAGGCCGCCGCTGAAGAAATTGATCATCTTTCCTGGTGTGAGCAGCGCCTGGATGAATTGAACAGCCAACCAAGTTTGTTAAACCCCCTGTGGTATTTTGGCTCTCTTATGCTGGGAATAGTAGCAGGAGCTGCAGGCGATCGCGTGAGTCTTGGCTTTGTCGCTGAAACAGAAAAGCAAGTTTCAACGCATCTGCAAAAACATTTACGGAAACTGCCTGCTCAAGATAATAAAACCAGGCATATTTTAGAACAAATGCATGAAGATGAAATGCATCACGCAGATATTGCCATCGCCGCTGGAGCAGTTGAACTACCTGAATTTATTAAGCAAATAATGAGCGCTGTTTCCAAACTCATGACCTTTTCCAGCTATCGTTTTTAGCCATGATAACTCTAGTACTTATTCTCACCGGATTTGCATTAGTGTTGCTGAATGCTTTTTTCGTTGCCGCTGAATTTGGTATGGTTAAATTACGACAGACAAGAGTCGCACTTATCCAGGAAGAATACCCCTGGCGTGGAAGCCTTCTGGCAAAAGTGCACAGGAACCTGGACGCTTATTTATCTGCTTGTCAATTAGGAATTACTTTAGCCTCTTTAGGATTAGGTTGGATTGGAGAGCCAGCCTTTACTCGCTTACTATCACCAGCATTTGAATGGTTGGGTTTGGTTAATCCTACTCTCAACGAATTCATCAGCTTTATTGTGGCCTTTTCTCTATTATCATTTTTACACATTGTTGTAGGGGAGCTAATGCCCAAATCATTAGCAATTCGCCAAAGTGAACAAATTTCTCTTTGGACGGCAACGCCTTTGTATTTCTTCTACTGGCTTATGTATCCAGTGATATGGCTGCTGAATACCTGCTCTAATTTTCTTTTAAAACAATTAGGGCTGGACGTTATACATGCCGGCGAACAATTTCACTCCAGTGAAGAGATAAAATTAATTTTGCGTTCCAGTGAAATCCATGGAGAACTTTCTCAACAAGAGAGCAGTATTCTTGCCCATACTCTTGAGTTAGGCGATTTACGCGCAATTGATGTGATGCGCTCCTATGATGATATGGTTACACTGGAAACACCTATCAATAGTAATGAGCTGATTGAGACATTAAATCATTATCGATACAGCCGCTATCCTGTTTACGACAAGATCAAAAAACAAATTATCGGTATATTGCATGTTAAAGATTTGCAGCTTTTATTGCATAAAGCAACGTCCAATGCCGAGCTTTCACTTAATGAGATAGCAAGACCTGTTCCCAAAATTTCCTATCGACTACCCGCTTTGGCTTTGCTGCGACAATTTCAGGCAGGTATGCCGCATTTGCTTTGGTTTACGGTCGTCGTGGAGCAATTGTGGGTTTTTTAACCCTGGATAATTTACTCCACTTGGTGATTGGCGTTATTAAAGATGAATTTCATAAAACTCAGGATGAATGGATAACTCATGATGATGGCAGTATTACCGTCAAAGGAGACTGTCCATTATATACCATCGAAAGGGCTCTACAACGAGATTTGACTTTGGAGACGGAAGAAGAAGAGGAAATGGCGACCATTGCCGGTTTAATTATCCACAAATTAGGAAGAGCGCCCAAACAGGGGGAAACCATTGCATTTCATGACTTTTTTGCCACCATAGAACGCGTCCAGGCCTCTCGCATTCATCAGGTAAGGGTAATGCCGGTTATCACTGATTAAGGTATTATGTCCTAATAAGAGGCTTAAGCAACCTGTTTAGCGGGTTATGACATGATTGTATGTCTTGTGATTTAACGGGAACAAACCAAGGATTAGCATGACCACAGGCACTTTGTTCATCTTGGCCGTTATTATGATAGCTTATCTCTTTGATTTTATTAATGGCTTTCATGACGCAGCAAACTCTATAGCCACCATTGTAACTACCGGTGTTTTAACACCTCGTCAAGCGGTACTCTGGGCCGCTTTTTTTAATTTTATTGCATTTCTGGTATTCAATTTAATGGTGGCAAAAACGATTGGCAGCGGTTTAATTGATACAGCCATTGTTGATGCCTATCTCATTTTCTCGGCATTGATTGGTGCCATTTTTTGGAACATTGTAACCTGGTACTATGGGCTACCATCAAGCTCCTCCCATGCCTTGATTGGTGGTCTTGCAGGTGCAGCCTTAGCCAAAGGCGGTTTATCTTCTTTAAAATTTGCAGGCTTTGCCAAAGTCATTGCGGGTATTTTCATTTCTCCGGCTGTGGGATTAATCATGGGACTTTTACTCACTTTTGTTTTCACTCGGTTATTAAAAAATCATAGCGAGCAAGCTCTTAATAAGCTGTTTAAAGGATTTCAACTTGCTTCTTCTGCACTTTTAAGTTTAACCCATGGCGGTAATGATGCCCAAAAAACAATGGGTATCATTGCCGTATTATTATTCTCAGCAAATTGGCTGGGTGATAGCTTTTATGTACCATTCTGGGTGGTAATTTCCTGTCATTTTGTAATTAGCCTGGGAACCTTGGCAGGAGGCTGGCGTATTGTACATACCATGGGAACTAAAATAACTAAACTTAATACGCTGCGCGGATGCGCTGCCGAAACAGGAGCCGCCATCATGATTTTTACAGCGACGGAGTATGGAATTCCCGTCTCGACTACCCATACCGTCACAGGTTCTATCGCCGGTGTAGGACTTATCAATGGATTATCAGGGACTTATTGGCCAGTCATGCGACGTATTTTTCTCTCTTGGCTATTTACTATTCCCGCTGCTGCCATTGTATCAGCAGGACTTATGTTAACCATCGGCTAATATAAGCAATTATCTCTCCCGTCATATTAAAGAGGAAAAAACCATATAAAGCAGCGCCCACATAGGCACAGACAAGAATTACCCCATCCTTTTCAGCCAACCCCAAACCAAACAAAATAATTAAGGAAGCAAAAATGAAATTACTAAATGGGATAGGGAGTAATAAACAAAAGCTTAGCAGTAACATGACTACACCATGCAAACGCTCCACAGCAGGACGAGTAAAAAATAACCAGCGCGGCTTTAGCAATTTTTCCATATGCCTCAGATAAGACGTTGTTTTACTGACAACCTCTGCAAATTTTGCAAACTCTACACGATGATTAGCCAGTTTTTGCGGTAACCACAAGGTACGTCTGGCAATAATGATATGAATGGCGATGAGAACAATTGGTAAACCAAAGATAAAAGAAAATCCTGGAATGACGGAAATTGGCAATGCGCTGGGTAAAGCAAAAAGAATAATTATTAAACCAAAAGCTTGATCACCAAACGCTTTTACCAGCTCTCCGTAACTTAGTGAAGCCTCATGCTGGTGCTTTTCAATGACTTGCTGCAGCAGGTCGCTTATACTGGCGCGCTTTTTATTTTTCCCTTTGTTCAATTGTATCTCTCAGGTAATTATGCTCCGTCTCCTTGTTAAGAGCACTATGGGAGCGACCATAAAACCAATACAGAATAAGCCCTATTAACATCCAAATTGCAAATCGCAGCAGGCTTGCCACCGGTAAATTAATGAGTAGATAGGCACAACTAAGGATTCCTAAAACGGGAATAACTGGCATTAAGGGGGTTTTAAAAGGCCTAGGTAAGTCAGGATGAGTATAACGTAAGTATATTACCCCTGAACAAACTATAATAAAAGCAAACAAAGTCCCCACATTCACCAACTCGGCTAAATCGCCAATAGGTACCAAAGCTGCCGCTAATGACATAATGAAGCCACATAATACAACAATTCTAACGGGAGTTTTTCTGTGCCTATTCGTTACGGCAAAAAATCCTGGTAATAATCCATCGCGTGCCATGGCCAGAAATACCCGCGTTAGGCCATAATACAGCACCAACATTACTGTTGTTAGTCCTGCTATCGCGCCAACACCAACAAGGGCAGCTGCCACACGATAGCCCAATAGCAAAAGAGCATGGCTAATCGGTGAGGCAACATTTAACGTGGAATAATGCGTCATTCCCGTCAATAAACCGGACACCACAATGTATAAAAATGTGCAAATAAGTAAAGAACCAATAATGCCAATGGGTAAATCGCGTTGTGGATGAATGGCTTCTTCGGCGGCCGTCGATACGGCATCAAACCCAATATAAGCAAAAAAGATAAGAGACGCTCCCTCCACAATACCTTGCCAACCAAAGGGTATAAAAGGAGACCAATTCTCAGTTTTCACTTCGGTTGCTGCAATGACAATAAAAAGAAAAATAACAACCAGCTTTACCAATACCATTAAATTATTAAAGCGAGAGCTTGATTTTACTCCCCAGGACAGCAGTAAACCAAGTACAACAATAATTACGAAGGCTGACAAATTAAACCATCCTCCGCTTGCCGGCCCATGCAATAAACTGCCTGGCAATTGCAAGTGAATAGAGCGCAAAAAATCATTAAAATAACCACTCCATCCTACAGAAACTGCCGAAACTGCTATGGAATATTCCAGCAATAAATCCCAGCCGACAATCCAGGCAATACATTCGCCAAATCCTGCATAGGCATAACCATAAGCACTCCCGCACCCCCCCACCGCAGCAGCCAATTCCGCATAGGAAAGCGCTGCAAATGCACATGCTGAACCAGCAAGAATGTAAGAAAAAATAATTGCAGGCCCAGTTTGAGTAGCCGCGACAATTCCTGTTATCACAAAAATACCAGCACCAATAATTGCACCTACGCCCAAAAAAACCAAATCCAGAGCCGAAAGGCATTGCGCCAGATGAGAATCTGTATTACAAACCTCATTAACTGCTTTTTTGCGAAACAAGTCCATGATAGTATGCTCTTATTGATGAAGCTAATTCATTAACTTATAAATTCAACTTTAGCATTAAGCATGCCAGGTGCAGCCTCGGTTGGATAAATCAATGAAAAAAACCCTGATTAGCTTTTTTTTATTAATCTTTTTAAGTTGCGCCCATGCCAATCAGTACTACGAAGCCTGTGGTGGGTGGTTTTCCTGGTTTCGTCCCATTTGCTATCGAATGCATCAACTGTGGCATGAAGGTCATCATGAACTTTATCTCACAGGGTACGCCTGGCATAATCGTTACACCTATCCCAAATATAAGATTAAGTCTTATAATGAGCTTGCCTGGGGAGGCGGTCTAGGCAAAGGACTCTATGATGAAAAAGGAGACTGGCATGGTATTTATGCTCTGGCTTTTCTTGATTCACATCAAAATATAGAGCCTGCCTTAGGCTATGCATTTTTAAAAGTCGCCCATTTAAGCGAAAATACCCGCCTTGGCGCCGGATATGCTGTTTTAGTGACCGCTCGCCCTGATATCTTGCATGGTATTCCCTTTCCTGGAATTCTTCCCTGGATTTCCCTAAATCATCGAACTCTTACGTTATCAGCCACCTACGTACCCGGCTCAGGTAGAGAAGGGAATGTGTTGTTTATACTGGGAAAGTGGACTTTTAGTGGTATGTAATTTATGGACATCACTCCTGAACCATGTCAGGAGCTACTCAATGATTTGTGCACCAAAATCCATTCATAGGAAATAAGAAAAATATACTTCTAGCGTTTATAAACTTTTTAGAAGCCGGCTCCAAATTTGTCTTGCAAGAAAGGCGTCCCCTTGTTAGGCTGGCGAAGAGTTATTACTATCCAGGGAGTTAAAAACAATGATGTTCAAATGCAGGTTAACCGCCTTTGCCGGTGCATTAGTACTTACTGGCGCATCCTTTGCTGCCTTTAAAGCACCGCCTGTTTGTCCCAGTGTAAGCACTATCAAAGTAGAAGGCTTATCCAATGCAGAGGAATTGATGCCCCAGCTTTATTTTGCCTATGAAATAAGTAATTATGGCACTGACAATACATGGGTATTTGCCAGCGGCCCATTTGCAGGCGATGATGAAGAAGAGGCATTAGAAGAAGCCAACAAATCGCTGCGCTATTTAGCAGGTAGTCCTATTGCTGAGCCTGATGAAGGAGGCTGGGTTTGTCTGTATGAATTGGATGAACAGCATTTTGCCATCGCCCTACAATCAGATGTTATGCCATCGCCCTACAAAATCAGACGTTATTTAAGCAAAAAACACTAAGGGCTAACGACTATTGTGCAAATAACCAGGTACCACGGCTGTCCGTGGTACTACTTAAATACTCCAGCAGCAACTATTGTAAGCAGCATTAGCTGGTTAAACTACTTTATTTAGTGGAAAAGTTTATGCACCGATGTGACTGGTCTACAAAAGACGCGCTTTATACCCAGTATCATGATGAAGAATGGGGTGTGCCAGTTAAAAATTCACAAAAGCTCTTTGAAATGCTTATTTTGGAAGGAATGCAAGCGGGTTTAAGTTGGTTGACCATTTTAAAAAAGCGTGAGGCAATGCGCGAAGCTTTTCTAAATTTTTCAGCAGAAAAACTTGCCTTGTTAACCAGTGATGATATCCAACAGTTACTGCAAAATGAAACTATCATTCGCAATCGGCTAAAAATAGCTTCTGTTCGCACTAATGCACAATGCTTTTTAAAAGTGGCCAATAGAGAAGATATCATTGACTATTTCTGGCAATTTACCCAGGGTAAGGTCATCCAAAATGCCTGGAAAACTCTTGCAGATATTCCCACTGTGACTGCAGAAGCAACAGCCATGGTCAAGCAATTAAAAAAAGACGGCTTTTCATTTATGGGCCCCACTACTTGCTATGCATTTATGCAAGCAGTAGGAATGGTTAATGATCACCTTAGCTGCTGTTTTCGCTGGCGCGAAGTACAACTTTAATTACTAATTATTTGCTCAGTTTTTCAATGGTAGAGGTAATGTCTTCAACCTCTCCTGAATAATGGTAATAGATTCGGTTATGGTAACAATCTATAATGCACAGCGGCTCTTGGGCTTCATCGTTTCTTTGTTTTAGAATCCAGTAAATCCCATCCACCTGATTTTGTTGAATTTCTTTGAGTAAATCGAGCATTTTATTTTCTTCAAACTCAGCTTGTGTACAGACTAACCCTGCTGCGTGACTGGTTACTTTATAGGCAAAATGTTTTTCTTTCATGATAATCACCAATACCTTATTATATCCGTTGAAATTACAAGTTAACAAGCAATCGGTATATCAGTTACGTAACTTCATTTGAAATCTACTATTAGTATAGTTAGTTTATAATTAAAGCAGTCAAAGAAATCACTTCTGCCAAAGGAGTTGGCCTCATGAAAAAGGTACTTATTGGTCTTTCCTCATTGATAATTTGTTTTAGCTTTCCAGCGATTAGTCAAAAGATTCTTTTAAACCACAAAGCGATTCTTTTGGAACCTCATGGCGAATATTATAGCTTTCCGGAAAATTACAATGTCACAGCATCTGGCTATCACTTTGTGTTTGTGGGTGGTGTTTATCGAGTTTGTCATCTCAACCCTCAGCCTCAGCTTGCAAACTTGGACATGTTGCGGGTGCACATTGAGTTAGGTGAACAAAAGTTCTGGTGGAATTGCTATGCTTATGATTCCCGCTTTTTTGAAATTGATTTTTAATCTGAATTAACGATCTTCCTTAGATCTGATGCCTATTTTTGCTAAAATGTCTCTTTGAATTCTATCCTAGAGAAAACAATGAGACAGAACCAACAACTCCAGAAAAAATTTGATAAAACTTTATGCCTTCTAGCCGCTGTCAATTTGGTAACCTCTGTCTTCTATCTCGTTGATACTAAGTTTGGCTTAGCAGCAACCCTTGCTATCAGTGCAGGGACATTATATGCATTTCATGAGATAGGTAAAAATAGACGCGTTGGTTCAAACGCGCTGCATCGAGTGCACACCTTTTTTTCTGCCCAGGTGAACAGAGACAGCGCTGAGGTTTATAATGCTTATAGAAATATCATCAATGGTGGTGCAGCAGTTTACGATGAATTAATATTATCCAACAAGTGAGTTAACTGGCATCGCCACTCATTAACTTGTTGCAGAGTGGTTATAATTAAGGCTGCTTTCTTTTAATAACGCTGCTAATGATTCACGGATTTCAGACCAAACAGTGGGATTATAATGCTCTCCGGATTTTGGTCTTATTACAGTTACAGAGGAGTTTGCTTGTTCAAGCAGCAAAATAAATTCGTCGAGCAAATAAGAGGTAAACGAATGAAAGTTGTAGCGAGTTTCAGGAGCATAAAAGAAATCATCTAATTTTTTTAGCACAGCCTCAAAGGTATTGGCTTGAATTTCGCTAACACTTTGCGCTCTACTTTGACCCAACATGCGATGACGCAGGCCGCTCAGCCAGCCACTTTCTTGACGGGAAAAAGCCCCCTTTAAATAATGTTCCCTGTACTTAACTTGCGCACTTTTAATGGCCTGTGTAAGTTTATTGATTAAGTTCTCCTCAGACCCTGAAACCCCGGACTCTTGCGCAGTTGAAGTAAAAAATGTCGCTTCTCTGCGGGGGCGCGTTTGTGTGGGCAGTCTACGCTTGGGTCCCATTGCTCTTGATAAAGTAGGATGATTAAGCTTAACCACTGGAGCACTAGTTCTGGCACTGCTTTGCTTGAAAATTCCTGTCTCTGAAAAACCAGCTTTTAGCAATTCTTCTTTTCGGAGTGCTACCGTTTTATTCTCAATCTTAGTCTCTTGATGATTAGCTTTCGTTTGCTTCATTGCTCTTTTCCTTAAGTGAAACCTTGTTTAGATACGGCACTAAATTGCAAAAGCCTTGATTAAATTAATCGTTTAAAGGCTACAATATGCTGATAAGCGTCATTAATTCTTTCCTCCTTAATCTTTCCCTGTTTTACCTTGGTTTCAATGATATTAACTATTTCTTCTAGATCTTGTGGTTTATCTGAAAGTTGATTGCCAAACAAAAGCATGTCTGCTCCTGCATTTACAGACAAGGTAATTGCTTGTTCCAAGCCAAAATGTTCACTGATTGCGCGCATTTGCATGTCATCAGTAATAATTACGCCATTAAACTGCAGTTGCTCACGAAGAATTTCAGTCAATATTTTGTGAGATAACGTAGCAGGTAACCCACTTTCATCCAAATTACGATTGACAATATGCGCGGTCATAATCATGCCACAAGAGGTCTCGTTAGTGAGCAGAAGTTTATAAGGATCCAATTCATAAGCTTGCCAGGAGTCGGTGACATCAACAAACCCCAAATGGGAATCAGCATTTGCACTACCATGTCCAGGAAAATGTTTATAAACACATTGAATACGATGTTGTAAAAAATCTTGTGAAAAAATACTACTATAAAAGGCAACATCTTCCGGTTTATCTGAGAAACTGCGACCCAACAATCCTATAATAGGATTATCAGGATTAACATTAACATCAACATCGGGCGCAAAATCTAAATTAAATCCCGCGTCTTCCAGTGTTTGTGCCATCGTTGTTGCAACCTGATTAGCCTCCTCTGGCGTCATTTTGCCTATCTCGTTTGCAGCAACAGTTTGTGGGAATCCATATTCTGGTTTAAGACGATTCACTGCCCCACCTTCGTAATCGACTGAAATAAGTAACGGGAGCGGCGGGCGATGGTGCTTTTGATTGGCCTTCGCATTAGCACGTTGTAATTGTGCGTTTAATTTTTTAACTTGTTCAGGATTTGCTATATTTTTATCAAAAGCTTGAGTACGGTAGTTATAATCAAATAAAATAACACCACCGATGTTATTTTTATCTATAGCTTTAGCGACAGCAGAAGTATCATCAATGGTTTTACCTTCGAAACCAATGATAAGCATCTGTCCTATTTTATCGCGCAAACTAGGCTCACCAGCGTTAGCAATTCCCGCATTTACTAAACAAAAAACTAAGAAAATCTTAAGGTATTTCATAGGAATTGGTAGCCAGGTGGAAGGGTCACATGATAACAATTTGTGCAAAAAGGATCAAGAATGCATTAGTTACCAACCCAAGACATGTCTGCTAGCTTGGCCTTTCAAAAAGTCTGTGCTATGTTTTCATTAAACTTTTTTCAGGATGAGTAAATGAAAACATTTATTGAGCAGGCGCATTTTTATGCGGAATACCATCAAAAACCCGTGACTCTTTATACACATCTGGTGGGTGTACCTCTCATTATTTTCTCTTTGATGATTTTTTTAGGTTTTTTTCACTTGATTGTTCCCGGGGTAATGGACACCACCTTGGCGAGCATTGCAACAGTAGTTTTACTTATTTATTATTTTCTTTTAAATTGGCGCTTAGCCTTGGTCTTAACACCTATTCTATTTTTTCTGCTTTGGCTAGCCCACCTCATTAGCTGGGCTGGCCCCACCAGTTTTGCTTTGTGGACTTTTATTATCACCTTTGTTCTTGGCTGGGCATTGCAACTAGGTGGGCACTACATTGAAGGTAAGCGACCTGCTTTAGTGGATAATTTCTGGCAAACATTAATAGCACCACTTTTTTTAACGGCAGAGATCTTTTTTAAATATGGTCGAATGAAAACATTGGAAACAGCAATTCATGGTGAACCTGCTACTCCAACAGTAGTTAAAAATGCCACGGTAGAAAAACCTCCTGCTGATGACACGATGTAGGTCACTATTCCTCTCATTGTCAGGTGACTGCATTGTTGATGAACGACAGCGTATCTAGAATTTATTATATTACAGTTGCTTTTGATTCAGGGTGAGTACTCATCAATCATCCTTGCTCCGCTACATCGAATTAAGCGTTTAAACCTTGGTAATCCTAAAACAGTGATGGATACGTTTACTGCGTTTAAAATCTACATCTATTGTTTCTGCGCTGATATCCTGAACCTTGTATTTCTCACGTACGGAAAGAGAAAGTTTAAAATGCCGAAAATTAGTAGAGAAATATAAAACTCCCTCTTGATTTAACAAACGGACAGCAGCATCAATTAACTGCTCCTGATCACGTTGTATATCAAGAGTTTGCTGCATTCTTTTTGAATTGGAAAAACTGGGAGGATCAAAAAATATGACATCAAAACGATCGCGGGTGATCTTTAACCACTCCAGACAGTCATAATGAATAAACTGATGCCTCGATAAATCGAGGTGATTCAATTTAAAATTATCTTGCGCCCACTTTAAATACGTTTTGGATAAATCAACATTGACCGTGAAAGCACCCGCTAATGCAGCATGCACGCTGGCGCTGGCTGTGTAGCAAAAGCAGTTAAGAAAACGAGTACCTGGTTTTAACTGCCCAAAACGCATCCTTAAAGGCCTGTGATCTAAAAATAAGCCCGTATCCAAATAATCATATAAATTAACCTTTAGCTGGGCAGCACCCTCGACAACAGTCATTTCATGCTTTGTTTGATTCATTTTGTGATATTGATTGCTGCCCTTCTGTGGCCTGCGTTGTTTCACGATCAATTTATCAGGAGAAATTCCTAACACATCAGGAACAACTTGAATGACTTCCAGACTACGTTTTTCTGCTTTATGCAGAGGAATTGTAGCAGGAGGAGCATATTCCTGTAACACTGCATAATCATTATAAATGTCAATGGCATAAGCGTACTCGGGTAAATCCGCATCATAAACACGATAACAGCTGATTTGCTTACGGTGAGCCCATTTTTGCAAATGCTGGTAATTTTTTCGCAGACGATTAGCAAACATATGCGCACCTGAAGACAACGCATCGCCTTTACCCATTTTGAGGCGATTCGCACTTTCAAGTGCAACACAATACAGTTTGCATTCCAGTGGTCCGTTAAATAATGTATATTGCTTACCGGCTCGCAATCCCAATGCTTTGGCTAACAGGGCATTGGAGGTCAAAATGGCTGCCTGCCAACCCTGGTAATTATTATGCAAAGTCGTACCCAACTGCTGATAAAGGGGAATGAGCTGCGTGGCTTCACTGAGACGTTCACCGTAGGGTGGATTACCAATAACCAATCCCTTTTCGTAATGAGGCCGGCAATCTTTAACTGACATTACAGCGAACTCAACTAAAGGAAGCACACCAGCTCGTTCGGCATTGGCGTGAGCGATTTTTATTAACTTTGGATTGCTATCGGTTCCTCTTAATTTAACACTTAAGGGTTTAACCTGCTTTAATGCCAAAGCACGGACTTTTTCCCATAAGGATGACTGATGCTGCGCCCAATAATTGAGAGATTGATCTTGTCGTAACAAACCTGGAGCAATATGACTTGCCATCATTGCTGCTTCGATAACAATGGTTCCTGAACCGCAAAACGGATCATGTAAACTGTAGCCTTTTGCCGCTAGCTGAGGCCACTTCGCGCGCAGCAGCATGGCGGCAGCGATATTTTCTTTAAGTGGTGCGTCACCAGCTTGAGTGCGATAACCTCGTTGATGTAAACTGTAGCCGGTTAAGTCAAAACTTACCGTGATAATGTCATGTTTTAAATGGGCGTGCAGACGAATTTGTGGCTTTTCGCGATCGATGGAGGGGCGCAGCCCTTTAAATTGACGAAAATGATCAACAATACCGTCTTTAACCACCTGCGCGCCAAACATGGAATTGCGAATATGGGTTGATGAACCATGAAAATCGATGGCTAATGTTTTATCTGCCGTGAACACGGTTTGCCAGGGAAATTGATTGCAAAGTTGATAAAGAGTTTGCTCATTATGCGCCTGCCCAGTGAATAACAACAGTTGTACTCTATTAGCCAGGCGTGACCATAAACAAAGCTGATAAATAACTGCTATATCGCCTTCACCATAGACCCCTTGAGGACTGACACGCGTCACATGTAATCCCAATGCCCTTAGCTCTTCTTCAAGGAGATACTCTAATCCCTTTGGACAGCTTATAAATAATGAATATTTCATGCCACACAAGACCTTAAAAAGCGAAACAATGCCTTCGCAGCTCCGCTATGCTTATTGGTGCTTCTTTCATCAACTGCTTTCTTAACAAGCTGTCTTAATTGTTGCACATCATCAGGATGATAATGGTCAATAAATTCAGTCAAAGCTTCCTTACCTTCAATTATCAGACGTTCGCGCCATTGTTCTATTTCATGAAATATAGCAGTCTGCGCACTGTCCTCAGCAATAAGAGTTTCATAAGCCGCCAAAATAGCCTCGCTGTCAGAAGCACGCATGAGTTTCCCGATTAATTGCGCCTGACGCCTAATGGCTCCATGACTTTTAATTGCCTTGGCGTCCAGAATAGCCTGACGTAAATTAGTCGGCAATGGCAATTCATCAAGTTTGCTCGGACTTAAAGCGATTAATTTAACCCCCACTTTTTGCAAGGCTTCTGCTTCACGCTTTTTTTGGGTTTTACTTTTTTCTTCTTCCATTAACAGACCTTTTATGGAATATAACTATTCATTATAGAAAATTTTTTAATTGTTTTGCCCTGAGCATCACTTCAGCACAGAATAAATGCATCTAATTTCAAACACAAAAATGGCTTCATCTACTGTGCTTATGCACAATGTCCATTTGATCTTGCCTCAAAACACGCGCGGAACGTAGATATTAAATATGTTTTGCTAGATGCATTTACATGGCTTAAGCATGAACGCGTAAACACTCGGCGTATTCATTTTACCATTTTTAACTGCCTTAAAAATAGAATTTATTCAACCACTGCAAAACTGGCTTCTGGTGAGGCTATAAATTTTTTGGGGGGTCTGGCAGCCCAATAAGTACGAGTTATCGCATAAAGATTAAATATTAATATAGCAAGTAGTAGTGAATGCAACCACGTTACCGTAAGTTTAATGAATACAGGTAGGGTAATAAAAACACCAACGCATCCTGCCAGACTAAGAATTAACGTTTTTTTCAAAGGAATTTTATTTTGCTGTACAAAAACCAGAGTGGTTAGTGGTTGCTGCATCGCACCGGCAGTTGTCATAATAGGAAAAGCAACAACGGGGGAAACATTTAGCAGAAATAGTACAGCCTGTACCATCACAAATAAGCCTATTCCTACTGAAGTAAGCGCTCCACAAATGATCATCGCAAAAAAGCCGATGACCAGCTTCCAGGAGTGAAGTTCAACAATATCGCCCCCAACAGGCATCAAACGGAATTGATGACAAATAAGTAGCCCAATAATCACCACAAAACAACCTATCATCGCTAACCGAATAGCCTGCTTACTGAGGCGAGTCACTACACTGCCACCAATTAGACCACCAACACAAGCGCCCAAAACCAGGGTGAGCAAGGTCGTCAGATCCACATCAACAAGACGCATGAAGAAAAATGATTCTATGGTACCAGGAATAACCTGCGCACCATTATTGACAGCAGGTAATTCATCATCAGGAAAAGTTCCCAGCAATTTAGCCAAGGCAACATTAACTGCGAAACTGCCAATACCCAAGGTATCAGCAATAAAGGCAATAATTCCACTAAAAGTGAGTTTGACATAATCAAATAGCGACAACTTAACTGCAGGCTGTTTAAAAAATTTATAAATCATAGCAACCACACAAATTACGGTTAAAACTACAATTGATAAAACAATTAAAGTGATTGCCATTACACTCCCACCATCAGTTAAGTCAAGCCACTCTGTTTTTTCAACTTGAGAAAAAAAACAGATGACTAGCGATTATACATTATTTGCCATGTCCAGCAAATAGCAAAATGCACAAAATATAATCTTTTTGTTTATATTTTTGCGCTATCCTATACTTAATGCAATAGGAATATCAGAGTATGGAAGACACTTATGAAGAAGAAACTGATTAATCCGGTCAATCCCAAGAAAAAGCATCTCCCCCTTTTAAAAGCGCTATTAGAACAAACCAGCGATAATACACAAGGGTGGCATGAATCTAATTATTATCAAATTACTTATAAAAAGAAAAAAATTAAAGTAGCTTTGACAAATACGGTTATTAAAAGAGAAAGCAAAAAAGGCGAAAATCGTTATGAAGCCATTGATTCTACTCCATTAGGAAAAGGCGCGTATGGCATAGTCTATCCTGTCCAGGTAACCATGAAATTTGCTGAGAAGGAATTAATTATTAAAGAAAAACCTTTTGGTAAACGACGCATTGTTAAACAACGCCCCTACAACACTAAAACCATGGATGATGCAGTCAACGAATATACTCTTACCCGTATGACACCCCACTCTCATCCCAAAATACCCGTGCGATTCGGGGCTCATATTTACAGCATTTCCAGGCGTATGGAAGGGCGGGAATTATTTGATATTATCAACGATGATTTAACGGGAGCTCGCAAACTTACTATTGCCGAACGTTTTATGTTGAGCAAGCACTTGATAGAAGCATTACAAACGCAAGTATTTGCTGCAGACCTTGTTCACCGTGATTTGAAACCTGAGAATATCATGGTAGAACTGAGCGAAGGATTAATAGGAACTATTGATTTTGGACTAGCCAAAATCAATAATACTTACGTTGATAACGATGCTGTTGGCTCCCCCTTATATGTATCACCAGAGGTACTTTTAGGCAGAGGAACAACGCAGCAGAGTGATATTTATAGTTTGGGCCGTATCCTGGCATTATTATGGCACACTGATTTAGCGAGCTATGATACTCGTTTAAACGGCAAACAACTTCTTAAAGTTGCCAGGAACAATGATTATTCCCATTTATTTCATAATATTACTGAACTTGATGAGAAGGCCGCGCTTACTATAAAGAGAATAATTGAAGGCATGACCGCCTATGCTCCAGCAGCCAGAATGAGTCTGGAAAAGGCCTTAATAAAATTCAATAAGGCAGAAAATCTTCAATTCCCAGATATTAAACAGAAAGCCAGTCCTTCTGATATGACAAGAACAGCCATCACAAAAACGCCTAATCTCTTAGGAGCACACTTGAAAGAGGAAGAACCTCAAGAAAAGGAACCCCTTCTGGAAAAACCCAAGCAAAAGAAATGGGGGTGGTTTTTCAAAACATCCAAAGAAGAGCCAACGATTACTCCCCAAAAAGAACAACAATCTACCTCAAAAAATGAGCGATATTAGCCAAAGTTTTTTTTGTAATACCAGCCATAAGTTTGTCCTGAAAGCATGCCATTTGCTAACAAAGCCAGGGGTACTGTCCTTAGCCTCGCTAGCTCCTTTTGCTACTTCTTCGGCCATTGCTGCCACTGTCCATTACTCGAATAGTACAATCCAAAATTTGCCCTTTTCTCCTTAAAAACGGTTATTGCGATAATCATCCAATGCTTGCATAACTTCTTGCTGGGTATTCATTACAAAAGGACCGAGCCAGGCAATAGGTTCCTTTATTTTTTTTGCAGCGATTAACAGACAGCGAGCTCCTGCACTTCCTTCCAGACTAACAATAGACCCTTCACTTAAGTCTGCAAGTATTTTTTCAGCAACGACTTGCCCCTGGACAATTACTTCGCCGTTTAAAGTAAAAAGAATGGCCTGATGATCTTTAGGAATACTTTGCTTTAATGTTTCCTTTGCAGCAAAACTGATATCCAAAAAAATAGGCTCAGTAGCAATACCCTCGATAGGTGATCGAGTGCCTTTGTCTGTTTTTCCCGCGATAACTTTTATATTAAAACCTGAAGGGTGGGTTTCAACCGGTAGCTGGGTTGCCCTAAATTCCTGATATCGTGGAGCAACCCATTTATTGGCAGCAGGTAAATTAAACCACAGCTGTAATCCTGTTAGGCGTCCTTGGGTTTGTTTGGGCATTTCAGCGTGAATAATCCCGCGACCTGCTGTCATCCATTGGACATCACCGGGACCTATAACACCACGATGCCCGTGATTATCTTGATGTTCCATTTGCCCATTTAGCATATAGGTGACAGTTTCAAAACCGCGATGAGGATGTAGCGGAAATCCACCCATATAATCCATTTCATTATCACTATCAAAAAAATCCAGGAGCAAAATAGGGTCAAAATCATTTTGACGGATGAGGCCAATATAACGATGTAATTTTACACCTGCTCCTTCCCGCAATAAAGTACCCTGGATTAATCTTTCAACGTGTATTGTCTTCATAAAGAAAATAATTTAAAGAAATAATAGCTAGCATACTGAAAAAAGGAAGCTTGTTAAATCCACTTAAGGAAACGCATCTCAATATATGTCTACTCACAAGGCCTAAAGTACAGCATCCAGGCACAAAGGAATTGTTTATATTTTTTAAAATTTAAAGGCGTTTGTCCCTGCTTATCCCTTGAGCTGACAATCAACCATTCTTGTTCTATGCTGAAGAGTCATAAAGAGAGAAAAGGAGCTTCGATGGACACCAAAGAACACACTGAGTTAGGGAATTCTTTACGCTTTACCAGCATAGAAGGCAATCCCTATTTACGAATTGATGAGCAGGGAGTACTGCATTTAACGCTGCAGCGTTATCAAGAAAATAGCTTTCCTGAACCAATGAGGTTAGAAATGACTGCCGGGGAAATTATAGCGATGGCAGCTGATTTCTTTACCGACCGCGACTGGAATATGAAACTTGATCTTCCCAGTTGTCATAGCTTCGAAACAGCAGAAAATTTTTCCCTGGATGCTTTAAACAATAGTTTGGGTGATTACTTAATTGAGCAGCCAGTAACCGAAAAAGAAGAAGATGCGCTTCTTAAAGCGTACAACAACTTGGCCTCTCCTGATGTCAGCCGTGCAAATATTGATTTAATTTATAAAATTGATAGCAGCAATTATCTTCCTTTCTCTGCCACTTTAAATGATTATATGAAGCAATTAATGTTTTTCTTGCGTGTCAGAGATTATGGTGAAATGTTGAATCGCAATCAGACCCACTTCACCCCTTGGTCAGTGAGAGTATATACCCTAGGACATCATCTTGCGCTTAAGTATGCTCATATTGCCGCCGAATTAAAACAATTAATAGCCAACACAGACTACGAAGGAGTTTCTCTAGAGTCCCGCACTGTTTTACACGCGCTACGCAATCAAAAAAAGGACTTATCCACAGATTTGTTGCAGGATTTATTTTACCGCTACCAGGCATTAGCTTATTGTGTGGAATTGTTTATTTTTCATTATTATACCGATCATTTTGCCGCAGGACACATGTCAATGGTAGGTGATTTACGCGTTTTACTAACGGAGCGTTTTGGCACCTGGGGAAGTATTTTAGCCAATAACCTGCATAATGAATTAAATCGGGTGGGGGTTTATACGAAGCGTCCCTATGACCCCACACCCACGCCAACAGAAGCACCCGCTTCAGCGAGAGGTGACGGTGACTTTAATAGTTGCATTAATCATTTCAATAAGGCGGCTTGCATCGCCGGTATGCAATGTTCTCTTATGGATATCGAACATGTCATTGCTGGCGAGACAGTACCATCACAAAGAAAGTATGGAGGGCTTGAGCATTTACCCGATGTGGATCCAAATTATCGTCAATTACAACCACTGCTTGTTTTAGGTAAAGATACAAAAATTTATTACCGTGAAAATTTAAGTCATATTAAGACACTTTCTCCCTCTGATTATAACCAACTTAAAGCCACTCCATCTCAATGGGGATATCGTGAATTAAAAGGCAAATGGGATGCGTTTGTTTTAGTGGCCAAGTTACGCTTATTCCCCTACATTTACGATGGCAAAGTACAGCCTTTAACCGCCTCGGAATTAAAGCGCATTGAGGAAGAAGAACACGCCTTAAATCCAGAAAGAGAACCAATTCCAACGCCACCGTGCACACCGACACAAAGACCGCTGGACAAAATCCCAAACTGGCGCTCCTCAACATCCAGGCAGCAAATTCATGAAGGACTAAATCAGTATAGTGTGCTAAGTTCATCAACTAGATCTGACACTAAAGTAGACGAGGAAGAAAAAGAACTCACCAAGGAATCACTTACGCTGTAAATGCCGTAATCAACTCTTAACGGTATAAAACATTATTCAGCCCATAAAGCGTCATTCTGAACACAGTGAAGAATTCTCCTCATCTCGTACTGTGGAAATCTTCAAGCAAGCAGCTTGCGCTGCTTTCAGGATGACGTATAGAATACTAAGCTAATTGCTTAAATTTATCTTATACAGTGTCGTCTTTTTTGCGCGTCTGGATGCCTTTGGTGCATCTAAATTTGCTAAAAAATAGATGCTGCGTGAGATAAGTTAAAACTCAGGTGACCGATGACTCCATTTAAATCCATTATTGCTATTTGCCTATCCCTATTATGTCACTATGTCTTGGCGAGCAATACCATTTTAAAAACCATTGATGGCGAACAAATAGCATTTAGCAGCCTAAAAGGAAAATGGATTTTTATTAACTATTGGGCCAGTTGGTGTCAGCCCTGTCTTGATGAGATTCATGAATTAAATCGGTTTTATCAAAGCCAACACAGCAAGGCGGCTCTGTTTGCCGTTAATTATGATATGTTACCTCCTGCACAGCAATTGGAATTAGTCAAAAAATACAATATTCGCTATCCTAGCTTGCTTGATCCGGCCAAGCAGCTAGGACTGGGCAGTATCCCTGGCGTACCGGCAACTTTTGTATTTAATCCACAGGGAAAACTTAATGAAATTCTTTATGGACCTCAGACGGTACGCAGTTTAAAGCAAGCATCCCGAGCTACAGTTTCCTGATAAGTAACCGGTAACCGCATCTAATGTTTAGCACAAAAGACTCCTCTTTTGCCTACTTGCTATGCTTTATGCATAGCATCCATAGGATCTCATATCAGATTTATTTGCATTCCGCGCACCAAACACCAAATTACTCACTTGGAATTTAATCTGCACCGATTGACCTTTACCTGATTAATAAAATTGACATTTTTTTAATCAGCAAATAGTATATGCCCTATTTTTTTGGGAGTTTAAAATGTCATTAACCTTGGAACGCGGTACAGATAAACTAGCGACTGTCCAAATTCACAATATAATGGAGTCCAGCGCTCAAGAGATAGTAAAAAAAGCAACATCTACTTCATCTCTCCCTAATTTTAAACCAGATGGCTGTGGTGTTCTTCTGTTATTTCACACACCCGATCATAAAATTTATGGATTAGGTGGATTACGAGATAATCCTGCCTTAAAAGATGCGCGTACCAAAGATGGTAAAATTTTTCCACCCCAACTAAATACCACCATCGGTGGCCGCTTGTTTGATCCTGAATTACCTTTACTCCAATCAATTTTAAATGCTGTTAAATTTAAAACTTTTTTTGAGGAAGAGATAAAAGCCTCACCACTTTCTCAATCTCAACAAATACTTCATCAATTAGTAGATGTAATTAGCAATTCTGAGGGTTGGGGAGCTGATATTTGTGTTCACACTGATCACTGGACTAATAAAACCAATACTGAAGAGACGATGTGTTTTTTAACAGCTATAAAACATATTAATTGTACTGAGGAGGATTTAAAAGCAATAGAAGAAGCACTTGGAACTATTATGGCTTTCAAGGAATCGCAAGGTGAGCCTTCACGCAATTTATCCAATTTTAAATTTTATCCCTTTATTCCCACAATGACCAATGCTACTGCAGATGATTTCATTACTTACAGTGAATTGGAAAAAGCGCAAATTGCTTACGAAAATAAAGCGTTTGTTACTTTTAATGACTTAGCTTTGAGAGCATTTAAGATCAATAATAGCTATACAAATTACCAAAAGGCAGCTGAAGTGCAAATAACAGCGATAGAAAATGAATGCATTGTAAAACCTGGTTAGTCACTTCTGCTTTAACCACTATTTAACATTCCCCTTCCTGTTGGCAAAGCAACATCTTCTCTGGTTCGCCTTTTAAACATAGTGATTTATTTTGCTACAATTAAAGGGCAACCATACCCACTTTAAAACAGCTATGAAAAGAATTCTCATTCTTACCCATGCCCCTCAAAAAACCTTAGGCGATCCAAGTGCTGCAGCCAAATTGCAGTATTTATTGGAATCCTGGGGTGAAAATTCGGCGGAATTTGCCGTTACAGTGGTAGTACAAGTCCAAAAAGAAGATGAAATGCCTGTCCGTAATTTATTTCGCAGCGGGATGAACTATCAAATTATTCACAACATGAATTCTGAACCAGGTCAAAAAAAATTATCTCACGCGGTTTCACTCTCAGATCTGGTGGTTATCTACCCTACCCCTCACTTTCTAACTACCCCTGTGGCAATGCTACTCGCCGACACGAGAAAACCGGTGATTTCATTTACAGAATATGATTATGACATTGAATATCAGCACACAAACCAGGGTTCAATAACAGTGGTACCTGGCTCAACTTTTTTAACTTCAGGCATTGGCGAGAAAAGTTTGGGAATCTATGTAGAGCAATTTAACGAACCGGCACAAATTCATGCAACAGATCTGGCAAAACTACCTCCGGATATATTTTCAGCAAACAGAGTGCTCTATTTTGGCTATTTCAACAGGTTATTCAATTCACGCACGGGAGCAACGCCTGCCCGCTTTATTGCATTTGCAATCCTTGATTCAAAACAGAGAGAGTTAGACATTATTTTACCACTGCAGGTTTCACCTCATCAGGAGGTGAGCGCAGAAAGTAAAGCAAACGTGTTGGAGTCTGCAGATTTTATTAAAGAGTTAGAATCTTTTAATCAGGTACAAATAACCTACAGTCCTCAACCTAACAATCCTATTTATTTAATTTATAAGAAAAAGGAGGATAATTTTTTAATGAATGAAATATCGGCAGAAGAGTTCGAGGCGCAAAAATCTGCAGCCGATAAATTAGTGCGTATTATCAATCCCTTTCCCCTACATAAGGATTCAATGAGAGCATTGATGGAAAATTCAGAACCTATTAATCTTTTAACAGGTGATCAGAGTTTTTCAGAAGCCCTGTCTTTATCAAAAATAATTTTTTATCAAGCCATGGGCTGGAAGAAAAAATTTTACAATGCGCTAATGGTAACCTCCCAACAATACAAGATGCTTGGGGAATGGTTCAGCCTGGTTAATGAAAAATCCACGCCGGTAAAAGTTCTGGTTGATTTCTATACCAAAAATAAAGAGACCCTATTACTTGAAACACGATCACTACAAACTTATTTTGCTGCCGATAAAAATTTGTTAACGAATTTTTTGATGATTTTGCGTCATTCTTTAAGTAGTGAACCCTATCAGCAATTTATGGGATTTATTGATTGTCTAAAGCAAAATCCATTGTTTTATGCCGATGAAAAGCAACAAAAAACTACAGAGTATAGTATTAGTTCAGAAGCGCTAACTCAACATGTAAATTACTATCTCAATATTGCAGGTAATTCCCATGAGAAAAATCGAATATTAGCTTATCTCAATACGCAGCTAGATTCTCTTATTAACTTCAGTAGTTTTGAAAAAGTATTATTCTACAGGGCATTAAAATCAAAACATCCACAGTTAGAAATTACCTTTACCGCCTCATTGATGATTGACTACTTAAAAAATATATTGGAATTAAACTTGGAAATCTGTGATCTTCGAGGTGCCCCTATTCGTATAAATTTACCTCCCCAGGAAACTTTGGTTGACTCAGAAGAGGCAAATTCGCAAACTATTCTATATGAAAAAATGATAGGCTTGGGAATTGCTTTAACTCCTCTAAGTATTGCAACTTTTCACCAATTTACAGAGAGGGAAAAATTAGAGACTTTACAAATTATTATGCGTTGTGGGGCAGTACGTTACGACACACCACAAGCGGATAACCTAGTAGTTGATTTTTTAACAACTGAAACACATCCGCAAGTGTTGCGGCAAATATTAAGATTACTCTTTCTAACACCTTCTTATCAGTTAATTGATGATACTGTAATATTTAATCCCAAAGAACCCTGTCTATTTTTTTTGATTAAAAAAAATCACCCCAAAATAGAGGAAATGCTTGTGAATAATTCTTTAGCAATAAACCTATTATTCGAAGAATTATTTCTTACTGAAGGCTGCACTGTTAAAGCCAGCAATAACACATCAATCAACGACTTAGTTTTTAATGCTTTACTCTTCCCTGAATCCACTCGAAGAAGCTTTTCCAGATTCTTTCCTTCTTCACCAGCATTAGAGAAGAATGTACTGCTAAGCAAGATTCTTAATGCGGGAGAAAATTTCTCCCCAGCAATTAAAAGCGCGGTGCTGGCGAAACTAGCTCACAACTCTTCTAAGCTGGAACAACTTAGTGAATGTCTAGGTGATGATGCGTCCAATTATTTAAAGGATTTTTTCAGAGAAAATAAATTAAAAACATCTAATCACTAAGCGTTGCATTCTTTGGAATAAACCATTTTTTCCCATCTACCAATCGGGCAATAAGCATACTGCTGACAGTGTTACCTGTTACATTGAGCATGGTAGCTATTGGATCAATAATGACACTGATCGCTGCCACTGCAAGTAAAACCGAGGAGGGAAAGCCATAAACAGCAAGTATTAATAATTCCCCAATCATTCCTCCACTTGGGATGGCTCCCATAACAGTCCCTACTAGTATTGAGACGATAATTGCAGGTAATAAAACATGCAATCCGGTGAAATCCAGGTGAAACACAGCAAACAAAAAGGCAATTTTAAAAATGCCGCCAATTACTGAGCCATCTTTATGGACGATGGAACCTAAAGGAATGACTGTCTCAGAAATCTCAGGGGAAATGCCCATATTTTTAGTGGCAAATAAATTAGCAGGAATACTTGCTGCACTACTGCAAGTAGCCAATGCCGTCGTCGCCGGTAAAAAAATATTTTGCCAAAATAATTTAAGTCCTTTTAACTTGGCTGAAAAATATGCATAGAGGCTAAATACTATAATAAAATAAACCACCGAAGAAGCATAATAAATGACCCCAATACGAAGGTAATTTTCTACCAATTTTGGACCAAGTTCGTTAACCAATACCGCAAAGTAGGCAAAGAAACCAACAGGAGCGAAATACATGATCAAGGAAATAACCCGCATGAAAAGGATTTCCCCCTCCTGCAAAAATTTTACAAACGTGGTGCCCTTTCCATCAATAGAAGCAAGAGCCAAACCCACTATCAGGGAAAAAATAATTAACGCAGAAATATGCTCATGAGAAAACAATTGATTGAAATGCGAAACGGTAAAAATATTTACAATCTGTTCAGAAAAATCAGGCACTGCGGTGTTGGCTGGAGAAGCAAATTGTAATGAAAAATTATTTGCTAAAGGAAAAATCTTTACTACCAAAAGAGCATACAAAGCGGCGATTAAACCTGTCATAAGAAAGACCAGGATCATTCGAGAGAGAATTTTTCCAACTCTTCCTAATGAACCGGCTTTTGTAATGGCAGAAGCAATACTAAAGAAAACAAGAGGTACAATCGCGGTTAAAATTAAATTCAGAAAAATATCACCTATCGGCTTCAGCAGCTTAACCTGTTCAAACGAATAACCAACGATTCCTCCCAAAAGAATGGAGAGAAGTAGCATAAGAGAAAATAAATAGGAGCGAAGCATATTTCGAATAACCAATTATTAATGAGTCAAACAATAAAGGTAATTCCTGTCAAAGAAAAGTTAATTATCAACTTCTTAATGTACCCAGTTTTTTTAGCAGGTTTGCCTACATAAAAATAACATGTAATAAGAGCTATAGGACAGTTCACCGGCAACACATGCTTGATCTTATAACATCAAAAAGATACTATTTTTTATTTAGCACGTTCGGATAAACGCTGTGCAATTATTCTAGGATCAGGGATGAAATTTATTCGTAGCACACTGGGTCCATTATTTTTAATTTTAAGTTGTCCTCCTTTCGCCATTCTTATGTGGTACACCAATACCAGCTTACACGGCTCTTTAAATTTACTATGGCAACTCATTTTAAAAGAAGGCTTTTTTCAAACGGTATATACTATTTGGCGACCTGTTTTTTTTGGCTCTTCCACAGCTTGGGCAATTCTTTTTTCTTTTATCCTCTTTGAATTTTTATTAACTAAGTTAGTAAAAGGAAAACTATTCTATGGACCTGTGACTGCTAAAGGCAATATCCCCATTTACCGGGCTAATGGTCTTGCTGTTTTTCTCATTACCGTCGTTTGCTTTGGCGTTGCCAGTTTTTATTTGCAGCTTTTTCCGGCAACTATTATCTATGACAATTTTGGCGCTATTGTGGGGGCACTAAATTGCTTTAGTTTGATTCTCTGTGCTCTTCTTTATTTAAAGGGGCGCTTTGCCCCTTCATCCACAGATGCAGGCATAAGTCATAATCTTATTTTTGATTATTACTGGGGGACGGAACTTTACCCCTCGTTGTTTGGTATTAATCTTAAAATGTTTATTAATTGTCGATTAGGCATGATGAGCTGGGGGTTAATTTTACTTTCCTACGCAGCTAAGCAGCATGTTCTTTTCGGTTTAACCAATGCCATGATAGTGGCTGTTGCTTTGCAATTTATTTATATTACCAAATTTTTCTTTTGGGAAACTGGTTATCTTGGTTCTTTAGATATCATGCATGATCGTGCAGGTTTTTATATTTGCTGGGGCTGTCTGGTGTGGGTACCATGCATTTATACCTCTCCAACCATGTATCTGGTGATGCATCCTCATCCGCTATCTCACTGGCTTGCCATTAGCATTTTTGCTGCCGGAACAATAAGTATTTTAATTAATTATCTAGCTGATAGACAAAGGCAACTTGTACGCACCACTGCAGGAAACTGTAAGATTTGGGGAAAGATTCCCAGGGTTATGGTAGCTAGTTATTACACTGAAACAGGAGAGCAAAAACAAAATATCCTTCTAAGCTCTGGTTGGTGGGGTGTCTCTCGACATTTTCATTATCTGCCGGAAATTGCTGCTGCCTTTTTCTGGTCGGTTCCTGCTTTATTTTATCATTTCGCCCCTTATTTCTATGTCTGCTTTTTATCGGTTTTACTCTTCGATCGTGCCTTTAGAGACGACAAGCGCTGCTCTAAAAAATACGGCGCTTATTGGCAAATTTACTGTCAATTAGTGCCTTATAAAATTATTCCTTATGTTTTTT
The DNA here is from genome assembly GCF_002240035.1 of Legionella clemsonensis. NCBI lineage: Bacteria > Pseudomonadati > Pseudomonadota > Gammaproteobacteria > Legionellales > Legionellaceae > Legionella > Legionella clemsonensis. The sequence continues at coordinate 3,264,228 of NZ_CP016397.1, forward strand.
AATTGGTGAAAGGGGAGCAATAGATCCTTTGCAAGCGCTTGTGTCAGTGTGGCCTTTCTTGCGTCCATGCTACCCATACTAAGAAACATCGCCTAATTGAATTTCCACAGACGTTGTTTTTGTTCTTTTGTTAACTTAATTTTTAAACGCCAACCCCCTTCTATTTCCTCCTTTTCATCAATTACCGCATCCATCTCATAAAGCGTAGCTCTCAGCTTTGCCTCTGCAGGGGTCAATGAAATTTCTTCCTCGATGATTGCTCCTTGAAATTGAGTAGCAATCGCTTGCTGTAAGAGATTAAGACCTGCACCTGTCTTTGCCGAAACCCAGACTTTAAAACCTTCTTCCTGCTGCTCAAGTTTGGCTTCCCAATGTTCCTGTTGATCTATTTTATTAAAGACCTGGATCATGGGGAGATCTTTAACGCCTAACTCATCCAATACTTGCTCTACCGCAAACACCATATCTCGCCAATGAGGATCGGAAACATCAATAACATGCAGTAATAAATCAGCTTGCTGAGTTTCTTCCAGTGTTGCTCGGAAGGCTTCTATCAATTGGTGAGGAAGATCACGAATAAAGCCTACTGTATCCGTTAAAATTATTGAACCAGCTCCCGGTAATTCCACTTTACGCATTGTAGGATCAAGCGTGGCAAATAATTGATTAGCTGCATAAATGTTCTCACCCGTTAAGGCGTTAAAGAGGGTTGATTTTCCAGCATTCGTATATCCTACTAAGGATACAGTGGGTAATGCTGCTTTTTGTCGGGCTCGACGATTCTGATCACGACTGCGCCTTACCTTTTCCAGTCGTTTATTGATAGATTTAATTCGCTCACGTAATAAACGTCTATCTGTTTCTAACTGAGTTTCTCCAGGACCCCGTAGACCAATTCCTCCCTTTTGTCTTTCAAGGTGGGTCCACCCTCGGACCAGACGTGTTGATAAATGCTGCAGCTGCGCAAGCTCGACCTGTAGTTTCCCTTCGAAAGTTCTGGCTCGCTGAGCAAAAATATCAAGAATCAGGCCACTGCGATCAACAACGCGACATTCTAACAAACGCTCAAGATTGCGTTCCTGAGAGGGTGAGAGTTCATGATTGACTAACACCAGCTCCGCTTTATACGCCAATACTTGCTGTTTAATTTCCTCGGCTTTTCCTAAACCCACATAATATTTTGCTTCTGGAGTAGAACGAGCCCCTTCTACGCAAGCCATCACTTCCGCCTGTGCTGATACTGCCAATTCTTTAAATTCAGCCATCGCTTTTACAGTATCAATGCCGGGTAGTGCCAATTGTACCAGAATGGCACGTTCTCCTCCTTGTGGTCGTTCAAACAAGGCTTTACTTCCGCTTAAAATTAAAACAGCTAGTCTGCCACATTTCCGTCTTCGTCACCAGCAGGTATTTTTACCATGCGTGAAGGGACTACAGTAGAAATTGCGTGTTTATAAACCATTTGTGTGACTGAATTTTTTAACATCACCACGTATTGATCGAAAGAATCTACTATGCCATGCAATTTTATTCCATTCACTAAAAAAACAGAGACAGGAATTTTCTCCTTTCGCAATTCATTTAAAAAGGGATCTTGTAAGAGATGATTTTTAGACATTGCCCACTCCTTATTATTATTTTATTCAGGCAACTACTTATTATTGTTATTGTCGTCTGTGAAAAAAAAAACTTAAGTGCTCCCTAAAAAATATTTTTTCCTCTTCATCTTAATAAAAAAATATATTCGTTGGCTTTACCAAACGTAGTCTGCTGACTCAGATTCTCTCAAGGCCATGAACTAAAGATACTAATTTTCTGCTTATTGCATCCCTATTCGATTTCGTTACTATAGAAGAGCCTGTATCACAATTTATTGACCAATCGGTCTGTCGTCAAGGGCTGGAGTAATTTCAAACTCTTATAAGCTGTTCAAAGCGCAAGGTATTAAACAGTAGAGCATCATTTAGAGGCTGGATATACCAGTTATTGGCTATGCAACCACAGGCAATATTATGGAGATTAACATGAAATATTCACTGCAAGAGTTAGTTGAAATGGAAAATCCCTATGAGTTACTTATTACTAAAGATAAGGGAGCCTCATTAAATGAAAGTCGCGAAGCTATTCAACAGCTAAGTGTGAAACAGCGAACAAATCTTATAACCAAACTTATCTTGCAATGTCCAGGTGATGGCTTCAATAAGTTAAATCAAACTGTTCATCACTCTTTATGCTATGAAAAATTTGCTGAAGCGGTGGGTCGTGCCTGCATTTTAAATCGATTAATACAACTATTGCAGGGTGAAGAGCCACATCTGGTTTTTAACAGCCCTGAATATAGCATCTCACTATTCCATGAATTCTCTGGTTTGGTCGCTCATTTGATTCCTGATAGAAAAGCTATTTCTGAGCGATTAGCAGCAGTAACTCCCAAAGAGCAATATTCCCGTATAGCAAGACAACTTGATGCCATATTTTCTGTAACCTTGGCAAAAGTTGATGACAGAGACATCCCATTTGGGGCTATTGTGGAAGAACAAGCTTTAACTGCCCCTGGACGCAATAGTATATTTGCTATACCTAGCTCTCCAGATGAAAAAGAGAAAACAACGGAGAACCAATCAACAACAGAAATAGGTTTAAATTAATTCTTTGCGCCCTGCATTAAGGGCGTATTATTTTAAATATTCTGGCTGCTCCGAAGAAAATGCCTCTTCATCTTTGAGAAATTTCTTACAAACTATCCAGCGAATTCCTTGATGACAGTTTGTACAAAGGAGATATACTGAATACATAAAGGATGACAAGGATTGTCTGACAGGAAGTCAAACTAGGGACCAGCACAATGGATGTGCTTCGCCGCAAGGATGCGGCTTTTTTTTATCTGAACTATCGTAACCTGCTTCCTCTTCATGTACTTATCAAGATATTTTAAGTCAAATTGGCTTCGCTTATAAAGCATTATCATGACTTCCTTTTAAGTAGTGGCTGTCTTGCACAAACTGATACGAGGAAATCAATGAGGTCTAGAGAAGATTTTCTGCATCGAAGTTATCAGAAGACAGTTACAGTTAACCATTTTGTTGAAACATAGTTCTCTCACTGTTTGAGACACCCTTAAAAGCGGCCATGACGCCACTTTCAAACGAATGCATGAAACATGCTGAAAAGTACCCAACGAGAAGACGCATAAAGAGGAATTATTGTTAAATATCAATATTTTCAGCTTCCAAGGCATTACTTTCAATAAATTCACGCCTAGGCTCAACCTGATCTCCCATTAAAGTAGTGAAGATTTCATCTGCGGCCACAGCATCTTCTATACTTACTTGCAGCATACGCCTTACTTCAGGATCCATGGTAGTTTCCCAAAGCTGTTCTGGATTCATCTCTCCAAGTCCTTTATAACGTTGAATAGACTGCCCCCGTTTCGCTTCCTCCATTAACCATGCAAGGACTTCCTCAAAAGATTCTACTTCCTGACTTCTCTCACCGCGTTTGATTACAGCTCCCTCTTCTATCAGAGTAGCTAATTTAGAGCCAAGACTAGTTAACTCTCTATAGTCTTTTGAAAAGAAAAATTCTGCATTCAAACGAATGGGAGTTTCCATTCCATGCTGAGTAATAGTGACCTGAGGTAAATAGTGATCTGTTTCTTTATTATGAATCACTTCTACTTTGTATTGCTGCGTCTTGCTCCCTAACTGCTGTAAACTTAAATGAAGCTGATTAGCCCAGGCATTAATTTTTTCATGATGATTAAAATCATCCACCTGAAGCATGGGCAAGTAAATCATTCTTCGCACAATATCTTCGTTATAGCGTCTCGCGTGGCGTTTTATTATTTTTTCAACCCGCCGGTATTTTAATACTAAATCTTCCAAAGCTACTGGTGCAATTGCCGGCAAGCCTTTACCAGGATAAAGCTCAGCGCCATCCAAGGCACTTTGTGTTAAATATTCAGATAAAGCTTCATCATCTTTTACATATTGCTCTTGTTTACCACGTTTTACTTTGTATAAAGGTGGTTGTGCAATATAAATATATCCGCGCTCGATAAGTTCTGGCGCCTGACGATAGAAGAAAGTCAACAATAATGTGCGAATATGTGAGCCATCGACATCAGCATCAGTCATAATAATGATCCGGTGATAACGAATCTTGTCAGGGTCATATTCATCAGGACCTATACCACAACCTAAAGCTGTGATCAGAGTAGCTACTTCTTGTGAAGAAAGCATTTTATCAAACCGCGCTTTTTCAACATTCAGTATTTTACCTTTAAGAGGCAAAATAGCTTGAAACTTTCTATCACGACCTTGTTTTGCAGATCCACCTGCTGAATCTCCCTCAACAATATAGAGTTCAGAGTGCGCAGGATCCTTTTCTTGACAATCTGCCAGTTTTCCAGGTAATCCAGCAATATCTAACGCACCTTTACGGCGAGTCATTTCACGGGCACGACGAGCGGCCTCACGAGCCCGTGCAGCATCAATGATTTTGCCAACAATAGATTTGGCAATGGCGGGATTTTCCAGAAGAAAATCATTTAATTTTTCAGAAACAAGAGATTCAACAGCTGCTTTTACTTCTGAAGAAACTAATTTGTCTTTTGTTTGCGAAGAAAATTTTGGATCTGGCACTTTAACTGACAGTACTGCTGTTAATCCTTCTCTTGCATCATCACCAGTAGTAATCACCTTGGCTTTTTTAGCAAATCCTTCATTTTCAATGTAGGTATTAAGAGTACGAGTAAGAGCAGCTCTGAACCCCGCTAAGTGGGTACCTCCATCTCGTTGCGGAATATTATTAGTGAAGCAAAAGATTGTTTCCTGGAAAGAGTCATTCCATTGCATAGCCAGTTCAACACTGATGTTGTCTTTTTCACCAATTAAATTAAATACTACCGGCATAATAGGTGTTTTATTACGATTTAAGTGCTCCACAAAAGCTTGAATACCCCCCTCATAACGGAATGTATCACGCTTTTGTGTTCTCTCGTCATAAAGATGAATGCAGACACCTGAGTTGAGAAATGAAAGTTCTCTTAAACGTTTGGCTAAAATATCGTAGTGAAACTCTATGTTAGTAAACGTGTTGGCACTCGGTTTAAACCATACTTGCGTACCAGTCGAAGTTGCATCACCTGTCACGGCCAGTGGTGCATCCGGAACTCCATTCCGATAATGCTGTTCATGTACTTTACCATTACGACGAATTAGCAAATGCAATTCTTCAGAGAGGGCATTCACCACTGAAACCCCCACGCCATGGAGCCCGCCCGATACTTTGTAAGAGTTATCGTCAAATTTACCACCAGCATGCAATACCGTCATAATGACTTCAGCTGCCGAACGACCTTCTTCTTTATGAATATCTACCGGGATACCTCGACCATCATCTTTTACAGTGATCGACTCATCACTATGAATGATTACATGAATTTCACTGCAATATCCTGCCAAAGCCTCGTCAATGGAATTGTCAACCACTTCAAAAACCATATGATGCAAACCAGTCCCATCGTCAGTATCTCCAATATACATTCCCGGACGTTTTCTTACTGCATCCAATCCTTTCAATACTTTAATGTTTGACGAATCATAACTGGCGTCAACGCTCATAAGAGTCCTCTTTGCCTATAGGTACTAAATAGTTTATTGTATCACAGCCCAGACTTTTTTACATGATGATAAAGGTTTAAGTCCTCTATTCCTTAGGTAAGAAAGCGGGAAACGTTTCACGTGAAACATTTATTGTTGGGTAACATTGCCATCAACAAGTGAAAACATTTTGCTCTTCGTTTGGGAGGTTAAAGAATCAACAAGAGGTAGCGTTGATGTTATAAAAAATTGACCCTCTAGGGTAAGAAAAAAATTAAGCAGCCGTTCAATATGAACTTTATCAAGTTCCGAAGCCAAATCATCACACAGATAAATACATGGCTTAGACATTATACTTGCTTGAGCAAGTTTCAAAGAAAAAAGTAAAATCTTTTGCTGGCCTCGTGATAAGTATTGTTTAGCCGTAAATTCCTCACTGGCAACCGATAAGTCTGCCTGATGTGCTCCGTATTGGGTAAATTGACGAAGCACATCCTTCTGATAATTTTCCTCCAGAATAATTGCCAGTGATTTTCCGGTATCACGTTTGTCCCAGCCTTTATAATAACTAAGCGAACAATGAAAACTGCTAAGCTGCTCTAACGTTTTTTCAAATTTAGGCCGTAATTGCAGGAAATAATTTTCTCTTGCATGATGCAATTGAGAAGCAAGATCATCAAGAATTCTATTCCATGGTAGAAGTTCTTTTGGCGATGCTTTTTGTTTTAAAAGAAAATTCCTTTGTTTTAGAGCTCTTTTATAGTCTTTCCACAAAGAATGATAATCCTGTTTCACGTGAAACAATCCCCAGTCCATGACAGAGCGACGAACAGATGGACCGGCGTCAATTATTTGAAAAATATCTTGATAAAAAACCTGACAAGGCAAAAAACGAGCCAATTCACTACTACTTTGACAGGCTAATTTATTAATACGAACCTGAGTGGGGGAATGGAGCGACTTTTGAATACTTATCGTTTGTTGATCAAAAGTGCGAGAAAAAACAGTCATGGTTTCTTCACCTTGACTTATCAGGGGTAAAATTTCCCGCGTTCGAAAAGAATGACCGCTACCTAGCAGATAAATTGCTTCCAGAATAGAGGTTTTACCACTCCCATTAATACCGGAGAAAAAATTAATATGCGGATGAAAATCCAAACGAGCAGATTTGAGATTACGGAGATTATGAATCTGCAATTGAGCGAGGCTCATAGCTTCATTGGCATGATAATATATTGATAATGTTCATCTTGAACGGATTCCACCAACATACTGCTATCTGTAGTAGACATGGATAAGCGTATTAATCCTTCATCAAAAAAGTTTAACACATCCAATAAATAGCTGGCATTAATACCGATTTTAATTTCGTTACCCTCGGTATGTGCTTCCAAAATTTCAGTTGCCTCTTCTTGTTCTTGATTATTGGCAATTAAAGTAAGCGAACCAGACTGCATGTGTAAAACTACAGCACGGGACTTCTCATGAGCAAGAATAACAATACGAGCCAAAGCACGCTTAAGTAAATCACGGTCAATAAGAACAAATTTATCCTGCTGCTTGGGGATCGCCTTGGCATAGGGAGGGAATCGAGCTTCAATTAATTTCGACTGAAAAGTATATTTTTGCGTTGAGAGCTTAAAATGTCCCTTACCCGCAAAAATAACAATCTGATCATCATCAATGTTATTTAATAATCTTAACATCTCTTGCACTCCCTTCTTGGGAATGAGAAAGCGATGGTGAGAATTGTTTAATTCCGAATTCAATTTACAAACAGCCATGCGGTGTCCATCAGTTGCCACCACAGTGATATTTTGTCCATCTAGTTCAAAGAGTAAACCATTTAAAAAAATACGGACATCATGTTGAGACATGGCAAAATGGGTTGATTGCAATAAATGAATGAGATCTGCTTTCGCAATCTTAAACTCCACTTCGCTTAATTCATCCTCACTAACTGGAAAGTCATCAGCAGGAAGGGTGGCTAATTTGAATTTACTGCGACCAGCACCAATAATCACCGTATTAGCGTTTAATGTCATGGTAGGGGTAGCATCGTCATCAAGGGAACGAATGATATCAATAAATTTCTTAGCAGGAACAGTGATTTTGCCGGCAGAATGGCTTACCTCACAATCTATTCGGGCGGTAATTTCCATTTCCAAATCAGTTGCGATGAGTAATAATTGATTATTCTCCAGACAAAGCAAAATATTTGACAAAATAGCCAAGGACTGCTTCTTATCAACGGCACCTGCTACAGTCAA